>CAZULK010000073.1:0-2059 GCA_964621225.1 uncultured Melioribacteraceae bacterium
TAGAGCATCTGACTCTTAATCAGCAGGTCCGGGGTTCGAGTCCCCGTGGGTGCACATTTTAGCCTCCCGTTCGGAGGCTTTTTTATTTTAATCTTTTTCGTGGGTTCTGTGCATGTCCGGGGTTCCCACGGCTCGTCGGGGCCGTGGGTGCACCACTTATGCCTCTTATCGGGAGGCATTTTTACTAGAAGGGAAATATCATTATAACGGTTTCAACCGTTTTTATAATATTGAAAACTAAAACTCATCATCATAGAATGGGGCTAAAACCAAGTTTAGTTGCCTCAATTATAAAACCGTCGGATAAATCCGATGGCATTTCAGATCGTTCACAGAACTCTAGTATCTTCACCCCGTTAAATCGGGACTTGCGATTATGGTGTTATTGGGGGCTGGCAACAATCATAATTGGTCGATAGCCCGACAATTCGTGCAATTCCTAAAGCTATAGATGAATCTTTTGACTTTAATCTATTCATCAAAACAAAGCCTAGTTATTCTTAATCAGTTAAATTGGTTAATAACCTCCGGCGGTTCAAAGAATTTAGTTTTATTGCGTAGTCTTTTATTATTCTGATTGTACTCGTATCCGTATCGAAAACGGAAAATAAGCCTTGCGGTTCTTGAGGAGGGTCACCGGTGAATGGGTCTCCGGGTTTCCACCAATAATTTTCATTTGCAGCTCTTCCTTTTCCTCCCCAAGCCCAAAAGTTGAATCCCGCCAATGCTCCGTTATTGCCGGCATTTTCCCAAACTCTTCCCAACATAAAAGAATAATACTTATCCCGGTAATGAACTGTAGACGCAGGATCAAATGAAGCATCATCGCGGTTCAAACCGAATTCTTCCAATACAATTGGCTTATTAAGCGAATCCCCCAATGCAATGTGTCTGTCGATATACCAACTAACAGAATCTATTGCTGTTTGGTAAGTTCTCTTAGGGTGGTGAGCATCATACCAACTCCAATTTGGAGCCCAAATATGGAAAGTGGCATAATCAATAGTTTTTATTCTATGGACTGATAGAAAATTTTCGACACTACGTAAAGTTCCTATTGTTCCTTCGCTGCCGGTAGTAACCAAGTGATTCGGATCAATTGATTTAATATATTCAGAAATATCTTTCACCCAATTATAAAATTTGTCAAAATTCTGCTCCCCATCTTTCCCTTCACCCGGACGCGGTTCGTTTGCCAATTCCCAAGCCATAATAGTCGGATCTTCGTAATAATAATATCCGCTGTATTTGTTCTTTCTGGTTAACAAGGAATGAATAAACTTCTTAAATAGTTTATTTGCTTTTTCATTTCTGTAAAATGAGTTGACGAATTTATTGTATTCTGTCCATTCCGCTTTTTGCGGATCCATTGTAGTCACACTATCTGTCCAAGAGATATATTGACCCATTCCGCCGCTCCATTCCCAGTAATTATTGAAGAAAATCACGGCTCGCATATTTCTCCGGGACATTTCGAATAGCAGGTAATCCAATCCATCCAATAGATTTTCGTAATAAGTACCGGGTTCAATTTGAACAGCAGGCTTTAAGGAATGGTCGAGGGGAGAAAGCTCCGAACCGCCTAAAACTCTTAAATTAGTTATCCCCATTGATTCTAATTCGTCAAGTTCTTCCAATAATCTTTCCCGGTTCCCTTCCGGCTTTTCCATTCCGAGATAAGCTCCGTACCAAAAATTTGTCCCTCCAAAAAAGTAGAGGCTATCTCCAATAACAAAATGTTTTCCGTCGACTTTAACAAACTCTTTATGAAATTTTAATTTTAATATTGAACAACTTGTAAAGAATAATATAAAAACACTAATTGCAGTAATCTTGATATTTGGGACTCTCATTTTTCACCTTAATCGTATTTAGGAAAGAAATATATAATTTTCTTTCCCTTTTTCCATATTAGAAATAGTACATCTGCCTTATTTATATAATGGTTGGGAATATTTAATTTGAAATTGAAGTCGTAAATAATAAGGAGATCCAAATGAATAAGATAAATGTTTTGTTAATTGTATTCTTTTTGAGCATGTCACTCCTTGCTCAAAAT
>CAZULK010000073.1:2159-13118 GCA_964621225.1 uncultured Melioribacteraceae bacterium
AGAATTTCTTCTATCTGCTCTTCCGTTTGAATACTTGTGGTGGCTTTAACAACTTTTCCGTTTTTATAATAAACTACAAACGGTAAACCTGCAAAGCTTTGGCATTCCGGAAGATCACGGATAACGGAAGCATCCGGAATATCAAATTCCATATCATAGAATTTTACGTTTGGATATTTGTTTCTTAGCTTTTCCATTGCCGCATACACGGGAACGCACATAGGCCCCATTCTTCCGCAGCATACCATAACATTTTCGTTTTCGGATAATATTTTTGCATGTTCTTCTTTGCTAAGAATATGATCGAGATTAGTACGTAACATCGTTCACCTTTATTTTTTGATTGATGCTGAATTTGATGAACAAATCAAAAAATGGTTGCAAGGTTTTAATTAACTACTTTTTATATCTTTACGAACTGGAATATCAACAAAAGGAATCCTTGTATGAGAAAAATATTCGCTTTACTATTTATGCTATTTTCAATTAATACCTTTGCACAGACAAAGGATATTATTCCTAAATTAAATCTTAAAGCAGGAATTGTCGATTCATTTCTTGTTTCGGATTTAATTTATGCGGACAATTACAACATCGAACCATTGGCTAACGAAGCAATATCCGTAAAGTATAATGCAACGAATAATTATCTATACTTAAAACCCGGAAAGAATTCAAAGGGATTTTATCCGGTCGAATTACGATTAAATAATAACCCCGTATCATTTCCTGTTTTTGTTAAACAACCAGTGTACACTACATTCACATTTAAACCTTCCGGTAAGTTTAATGAAATCAGTGTATTCGGAGAATTCAACGGATGGGACCGCCACAAAGATAAATTAAGTGATCCGGACGGAGACGGGATTTATTCTGTAAAATTGGAGATCGATCCCGGGAAATATCAGTATAAGTTTTATGTAGATGGTAAAGAATATACCGATCCGAATAATAGTGACAGTATAAGCAACGGGATGGGTTCGTTTAATTCAATTATTGAAGTACCCGATAACGAAGATAATCTTTCTTTCCTTCATAATTATAAATTTGATTCAAATGAACATACAGCAGTATTTCGATACTATTATGAAAATCATAAACGAAGTAATAAACTTAATCTCTCTGAAATCATTGCATTTCTCGATAACCAAAAGGTCTCCCATGAGGATATTACTGTAAACGATGAGGTTGTTTCCGTTGAACTACCCAAGACAAAGTTGACCGGAAGACATTATTTGCGGATTGCGGTAAATTCAAATGGAGTTTCAACGAACCTACAAACAACTGTAATCTTCGACGGTAAACCTGTGGATAACAATGCTCCGTTCGAATGGCACGACGGTATCATTTATTCTTTGATGATAGACAGATTTGCAAATGGTGATAAAGCCAATGATAATCCGATTGTTCACGATTCACTTTTTGATAAAGCCAATTATTATGGGGGTGATTTCAAGGGGCTCATTGATAAAATCAAAGAAGGATATTTCGATTCGTTAGGAATAAATGTTCTTTGGATTTCACCTGTAAATGAAAATCCGAATGAACCTTACAGAGAATATCCCGCACCGCACAGATGGTTTTCGGGATACCACGGTTATTGGCCAATTTCTCCCAATAAAGTTGAAGAACACTTTGGTGATATGTCTCTGTTAAAGGAGTTGGTTTCCGAGGCTCACAATCATAAAATAAAAGTGCTCATTGATTTTGTGTCGAACCATGTTCATAAAGATCATCCCTATTTTAGGCAACACAGAGATTGGTTTGGAAAACTCGAGCTTCCGGATGGAAGGCTTAATTTGAGACTTTGGGACGAACAGAGATTAACAACTTGGTTCGAACCCTACTTGCCTTCATTTGATTATGTTAATTCGACGGAAGCATTGGAAACAATGACCGACAATGCAATTTGGTGGCTGAAAACCACCGGGGCAGACGGGTTCAGACATGATGCAGTTAAACACGTGCCAAATATTTTTTGGAGAACTCTCACTCGAAAATTAAAATCCGAATTTCCGGGACGGAATGTTTACCAAATCGGGGAAACATTCGGAAATTATGATTTGGTAAGTTCATATGTTAACAACGGACAATTAAGTTCGCAGTTCAATTTCAACCTTTACAATGTAGCTCAAGCTGCATTTATCGATACGAACACAAGCTTTGTTGATCTCGCTAAAGAATTGAAAAAGACTGAATATATATACGGTCAAATACATCTTATGGGTAATATTATGGATAGTCACGATAAAAACAGATACATCGCCTATGCGGACGGCGATCTGGATTTATCTCAATGGAACGCAACTGAAGAAGGATGGAATAATCCGCCCAAGGTAGACGATCCGTTAAGCTACAAAAAGGCAGAGCTTTATTATTCCTATATGTTTGCTATTCCCGGATTGCCGGTGATTTATTACGGCAGTGAATTCGGAATGAGCGGCGCATCGGATCCGGACAATAGACGACCAATGAGATTCGGAGATCAATTGAGTGATAATGAAAAAGAGATGTTGAAGAATGTTAAGCATATTGCAACGTTGAGGAACAAGCATTCGGCACTTCGTTATGGCGATACATATATTATGGAGTCGGGAAAAGATAAATTGGTTTTCATGCGGAGCGATATGAATGAAAGAATTATTATTGTAATTAATAATTCTGACAAACCACAAAAAATCACATTTAGATTGCCTGAATTTATTGAATCGGAAGTGCTGAAGGATTTGGTGTCGAACCGGAAATTATATACCGAAAGAGGTCTAGGCTCAATTGTTTTGGATAAATATTCTTACGCCTACTTAAAAATAATGGAATGAAAAATTTAAGCCGTCATTAAGACGGCTTTCTTATTTATAATCACCTTGGATGTAGCTTATCAATTGATCAATTTCAAATTTCTTTTCTTCTATTACAGCTTTAACAATATCTCCAATGGAAATAACTCCTACCAGTTTTCCTTTGTCCTCTACGGGAAGATGTCGGATTCTTTTTTCACTCAATACAGCCATACATTCTTCCACTCCCGTCTCGGGCGAAACACAAATTACCGTATCGGTCATTATTTCGCTTACTTTGGTTTCCTTACTGGTTTTTCCTTTCAATATAACCTTGCGGGCGTAATCCCTTTCGGAAACAATTCCTATAAGTGCTTCCCCTTTCATAACAACCAGAGCCCCTATACCCTTATCTGCCATCAGCTTAAGAGCGTCATACATTGTATCATCGGGAGAAACGGAATATATCTGATTCCCTTTCTTTTCAAGTATATGTTTTACTAATTTCATACGGACTCCTTTGTTGTTTAAAGACTAAGTTAATCCAATATAATAAAAAATTTTGGATTATTCGAGGGGGAGCGGAATTTTTATTTTGCTTGTAATAACTCTATAAAAATATCAGAATAAGAACTCGATAGAAATGTCAGCGGAAATTAGGGCTCAGCACTTCGCAATAAGATGGGTTAAAAATAGAAAAACAAAAGGGAATAAGCTTTTGAGAAAGCATCTGCTTAGGGCAGCTATTGTTCAGTATTTTCTCATATTTTTAATGATTCACTTTATTCTTTACGGAAAAAGGAACTTTTATGTAATTTATTCGGAATAAAGGACTTGAGGACGGAATCTTTTCGGCACATTTTTTGATTTTAGACGTCCGTTCTTTACATTTAAAGTCTTGAAAAATTGGAGATATTTAATGATTAACGCTTTATTGAAGAAAGTTTTTGGCGATAAGAATACCAAAGTTTTAAAACAACTTTGGCCTATTGTTGACCAGATTAATGAAGAATACGAAAAAATTAAAGATTATTCGGAAGATCAATTAAGGGCAAAAACTGCCGAGTTCAAAGAAAAACTGAATCGTGAAACCGAAGAATTAAGGAATAGAATAGAAGAACTGAAAAACCGTCTTCAAAATGAAGATGCCGGAGAAGAAACCGAAGCTATTCATGATGAAATTGATGAATTGGAAGAAGAACTTCACGAGACTTATGAAGAAATTTTAAATGAAATACTCCCCGAAGCATTTGCTGTTGTAAAAGCAACCTGTGCAAAACTTGTCGGTAAATCTTGGGAAGCAGCCGGTAACAAAGTTACTTGGGATATGATTCCCTACGACGTCCAGCTTTTGGGTGGTATTGTACTTCATCAAGGTAAAATTGCCGAGATGGCTACAGGTGAAGGTAAAACCCTGGTTGCTACTTTACCGGTTTATTTGAATGCGCTTACAGGAAGAGGCGTTCATTTGGTTACTGTGAACGATTACCTTGCCAAGAGAGATTCCGAGTGGATGGGCGAAGTTTTCAAGTTCCATGGATTGACGGTGGGTGTAATTCTATCGGATATGGACAGTGAACAGCGTAAGAAAGCCTATCAATGTGATATTACATACGGTACAAATAATGAATTCGGCTTCGATTACCTGAGAGATAACATGGCAATAAGCGAAGAGCATATTGTACAAAGGGGTCACAATTACGCTATTGTGGATGAGGTCGATTCCGTTTTGATTGACGAAGCAAGAACACCGTTAATTATTTCGGGTCCCGTTGAAACTTCCGATCATAAATTTTATGAAATGAAACCCAAAGTGGAAAGATTGTTCAGAAAGCAATCTTCTTTGGTGGCTAAAATTGTTCAGGAAGCCGAGGAGTTATTGAAAACGGGAGATCCAAAGGATAGGGAACAAGCCGGAGTACTTTTACTTAGGGCACACAGAGGATTTCCGAAAAATAAACGCTTGCTTAAACTTTTTTCCGATGCTGAGAATAAAAAATTAATGCAGCAGACCGAGCTGGAATTTTTGCGGGAAAACGAAAAAAGAATGCCCGAAATTGACGAAGAGCTTTATTACGCAATCGATGAAAGGAATAACACAATTAACCTAACCGATAAGGGGCGCGAGGAATTGGCTGCCGGCTCTCCGGAAGGAAAGGAGTTTTTTGTTCTGCCGGATTTGGGAACCGAGATAAGTATAATTGAAAATGATGAATCCCTTTCCGAAGAGGAAAAAGTTAAAAAGAAAGATGAATTATATCATCTCTACAGCGAACGAAGCGACCGCATTCATACTATAAATCAATTGCTGAAAGCTTATACATTGTTCGAAAAAGATGATGAATATGTTGTTACCGAAGACGGAAAGATTGCGATCGTTGATGAGTTTACGGGAAGAATTCTTGCCGGAAGAAGATATTCTGACGGTTTGCATCAAGCTATTGAAGCAAAAGAAAATGTAAAAGTTCAAAGAGACACTCAAACTCTGGCAACAATTACTCTGCAGAACTACTTCAGGTTATACAACAAACTTGCGGGTATGACCGGTACTGCCGAAACCGAAGAAGGTGAATTCTACGAAATTTATAAATTGGAAGTTGTAGTTATACCAACTAATAAGCCAATTGCCAGAGTTGACGAAGATGATGCAATCTACAGAACGAAGCGGGAAAAGTACAACGCAATAATTGAGAAGATAAAGGAATTAAGAAAAGCGCAAAGACCTGTTTTGGTTGGTACTACAAGTGTGGAAGTTTCCGAAACACTCAGCCGTATGCTTAAGCGGCAAGGTATTCCTCATAACGTACTTAATGCAAAGCAGCATCAACGCGAAGCGGAGATTGTGGCTTATGCGGGTCAACCGGGAGCAGTAACTATTGCAACTAATATGGCCGGTAGAGGTACGGATATTAAATTGGGAGCCGGAGTTGTAGAAAAAGGCGGTTTGTATATTTTGGGAACCGAAAGACACGAATCCCGTAGAATTGACAGACAGCTGCGTGGTAGAGCCGGTAGACAAGGCGATCCCGGAACCAGTAAATTTTTCATTTCACTCGAAGATGATTTGATGCGACTCTTTGGCAGTGACCGTGTTACAAATATTATGAGTCGTATGGGAATGGAAGACGGGGAAGCTATCGAACATTCAATGATTACTAAGTCTGTTGAACGAGCCCAAAGAAAAGTAGAGGAAAATAACTTCGCAATAAGAAAGAGACTTCTGGAATATGATGATGTAATGAATCAACAGAGGGAAGTAATTTATACGCGAAGAAGAAGAGCCCTGCAGGGTGAAAGGCTCAAAAATGAAGTGTTCGAATTGCTCGACGAATTTGTTGATGTATTACTCGACAAATACTATGACGATGCACAAGCAGATTTATTACATAAAGACCTGCTTCAAAATCTTTTGGTAGATATGAAGTTCGAGCCGGAAGAATTTGAAAAACTGGGAAGAGACGGAATAAAAGAAAAGATAATGGAAGCTGCGAAGGAATTCTATGAAAGAAAAGAAGAAATGCTTGGCAGCGATTTAATGTCGCGTTTGGAAAGGTACGCGGTATTAAGCGTTATCGATGAAAAATGGAAAGATCATTTACGTGAAATGGATGATCTTAAAGAAGGAATTGGATTGAGAGCTTATGGTCAGAAAGACCCGTTGGTAGAATATAAAAAAGAAGCATTCAATCTCTTTCTTGATTTATTGGGAACGATCAGAGACGAGGTTGTGAAATTCTGTTTCAAGTTTTTCCCTCAAGCTCCCGAAGAAGTTAAGGAACAGAAGAGAAGACAACCGGCAAGAATAAGAACGATTAAGGATAGTGTTACTAATATGGGAATACAAGCCTCGGGCGGCGATCAAGCGGCACAACGGGGAAAGCAGCAGCCTGTTAAGGTCGAAGAGAAAGTTGGCAGAAACGAACCTTGTCCTTGCGGCAGCGGGAAAAAATATAAACACTGTCACGGTAAAAATCAGTAGGTGAAAAAATGAAAAAAGTAGAAGCAATAATTCGCCCTTTTAAATTGGATGAAGTTAAAGAAGCTCTTTTGGACGAAGGTATAAAAGGATTAACCATCACGGAAGTGCGTGGTTACGGAAGACAAAAAGGGCATAAAGAAACTTATCGCGGCAGTGAATATCAGATTGAATTCGTTCCCAAAATTAAAATCGAATTGGTTCTCGAAGATTCCCTGCTAGACAGAGCCGTGGAAATTATTCTTGATGCGGCTAATACCGGACAAGTTGGAGATGGCAAGGTATTCATTTACGATTGCCAAGATGCAATAAGAATCAGAACAAGGGAATCGGGGCCCGCAGCTCTTTAAAAGGTCCTTAAATTTTGACTAACAATAGGCTTACTTAATTCTTAAATTTGAGCGTTAAATTATTTATAAAGTGAAAAGAAAATTTCCATATATCATATTACTTTCAGTCTTCATTTTTAATTCGTGCGGGCTTTGGGGGAATTTCACTACCTACTTCAATACCTACTATAATGCATCATTGATTTTCGAAGAAGCGATAAAGCAAATTAAAGAACTGCGAAAGGATCTCTTTGAATTCAAAGAGGAAAAGATTAGTGCAAAATTACAGAAAGACATGGATAAGGTGATAGAAAAAAGTTCGAGTATAATGCAATTCCATGCCGACTCGGATTATTTTGATGATGCTCTTTTTATGACCGGACAAGCTTTCTATTGGCAACAAAAATATTCAAAAGCTTTAAGAAAGTTTCAAGAACTTAGCAGTATTGAAAATTCTGAACTTGCACTGCAAAACAAATTATGGACGGGGAAAACTCTACTTCAACTGAGAGAATTTGATAAGGGTTATGCTCTTTTGGAATCTGTGAAAAAAGAGGCATTGGAAAGTGAAGAAAATGAAATTGCCGAACAAGCCTTGATTTCACAAATAAGGTATAAATTATACCGCGACGAAACTTCGGAAGCTATTTCCTTAATAAAAGACTTAATGGAAATAACCGAAGATGATGCATTAAAAGCAGAAGTCACCTATCAACTGGGAAGAATCTATTTGGACCTCGATGATAAAGAAAATGCATTGAACGCCTTTTCCGAAGTACAAAACTATGAACCAACTTTCGATATTGAATTTAACAGCTATCTAGAGATTGCTAAGATTTTGAAAGACCTTGGAAAAGATGATGAAAGCTTGGAGTTGCTGGAAAATCTATCGAATGATACAAAGTATGAAGAATTATGGGATAAGGTGGACATCGAAATTGCTGCGATATTAAAAGATCAAGGCAATTACGAAGATGCTTTAAGTATCTATATTGAAATAGATTCCACTCACCAAAGAACCGAAAGTGCGGGAATTGCAGCTTACAACGCCGGATTAATTCTGATGGAAAATTATAACAATTATGATTCGGCAATGTTTTATTTCGACAGAACCTTGGCAGCTAAATCACCGTCGTTAATTAAGCTTGAAGCTAAGAAGAAGAACAAACTGATAAACAATTACATCTCAATCGATGAAAAGTTGAATAAGCAATACAGGCAGTTGGCTTATCTAACTGATCCTGATGCTTTTGAACGTGATTCTTTAATATATGAAGATTACAGAAGGCAAGATTCTATAAAGAGAGCTGAGGCAAGATTAAATAAAGGCTCGCGTGGAAGAGGTAGAAGTAATTACGCTCCATCAAATGCTTCGGGGAAAAAGAAGGTAATAACCAAACCGGTAAGACCAAAGATAACAGCAGACTCATTGAAAACACTGATTTCCGAGACTGAATTTGAAATGGGAAACCTTTTCTTCGGTGAATTGAACGTTCCCGATTCTGCTTTCTATTATTACAATAATTCGATTGAGCACAATCCTAAAACTTTGAACAAGCCCAAAATTCTGTATGCAATGGGTAATTATTATTTAACAGTAAATGATACCGCAAAAGCAGATAGTTTATTCAACTATATTTACGAGAATTATAAATATGACAGAATAGTTAACGAAGCTGCAAAGAAAATAGGTCGGCCTTTAATTGATTTTGAAAGCGATCCGGCAGAACCTATTTATGTCGAAGCTGAAAACCTATACTTATCCAAGAGATATGATGAATCGATAGAAAAAATGCTAAAGATTCCTAAAGAATTTCCGAATAGTCAATTTGCTCCGCAATCGTATTATACTGCGGGATTCATTCTGGAAAACGAATTGAATTTACCTGATTCAGCAGCATCATTGTATGATTCGTTGATCACCAAATATAGGAATTCGGAATATTCCAAAGCTATTGGTAAAAAGTTATCTTTCTATAAAAGATTGATGCAGCACAAATTGGATTCGATTAAAAGAATAGAGGATTCGATAAGAGTTGCAAATCAACCCAAAGACAGCAGTGCGGTAATCGATTCAACAAAAGAAAAAAAGAAGAGTGTTCAGGATATTCTTCAAGAACACGATGAAAAGATGAAGAAAGAAGATGAAAAAGGCAGATCTCTTTCTTTTATTAAACCCAAAAAAATTAACACGGGATTTTTTCCTTCCTACCGTTCCTTAGCATAACGTTTAGTTATGAATTATAAAGAGTTAATTGATATTATCAGTTCCGGCGAAAATTTGAATGTGGAATTCAAAAGGAAATTTACCACTCACGAAAAAATGGCAAAAGAAATGATTGCCCTTGCAAATACGAGAGGCGGATACATTATTATTGGAATTGATGATAATAGAAAAGTATACGGAGTTGAAAGCGAAAAGAGCGAAACGGAACTGATTAAGCAATGCGTTGAACAATATGTTGAACCGGTATTGGATTACCAAATATCTTATTTCGATATTGAAGGAAAGGAAGTTGTAGTTTGCTCAATTCCAGAATCGAAATATAAACCTCATCGAATACAGGACTATCAACCGGAATTGAACATTAACTCGGCAAAGGTATATATCCGTGTGCGTGACAAAAGCGTTCTGGCTTCTAAAGAAATGATAAAGATTATGCAATCGAAAGTTGAAAGCAAACCGTTGATTAATTATAAAATAGGGAAAGAAGAAAAAATAGCTTTCGAATTGCTGGATAGCAAAGAAAGTATAACCGTAAAGGATTTAAAGGAAGCCGCAAACATTTCGCTTCGCAGAGCTTCCCGTACATTAATTAAATTAGTAAGAGCGAACCTCTTAATGATTCACACCAAAGAAAACGGTGAGGATTATTTTACTTACATGGGATAGATAATTTACAACTCACCCAAACCGTAAGTTATTCCAAATCCTAATATCCAAACCTCAGACGGGTTCTTCAGGTCTAAATCCAAGCCAAGATCTAAAACTCCAACTTCGTTAATTGCATAGTTTATTCCGAAATTCGCCATGAGGGTATACTCATCGGGTAGTTTTTCTCCGTGTAATTCCCCAAAGAAACAGAAGTTTGTATTTGTTTTTTGAATTGCCGAAACAGCATAAGTTGCTACATTGACAGCATTCCCCAATTCGTCATCCGTACGGTAACCACCGGCATGCAAGTTTATTAGAACTCTTGAAAAGTCTAAAGAGAGAACATAATATAAGAGATATGAATTTTTAGTATTCTTTGGAAACGAAACACCTCCGACCAAAGTTCCAAAAACTTTGTCTGCCCGCATATTCAGCCATTTGAATTGAACTCCGGGTTCACCCAATTCAGTTTTATTTATAGGATTACCGTCGTGGTTTAATACTCCCGTCAATGAAAACCCAAGTTCGAGATTTTTAATCGGGGCATATTTAATTAAAAAGGGAAGGCTCCAATGATTTTTTTCAATTGCTGCTCCAATTTCAGCTTCCACATAGTTTTTCTCTACAGGGAATGCATCATCTGAAAAAATAGTTCTGGTGGGTAAGGCTTCGTAATTTTGTGCCAGCAAAAAGGATGTGTTAACAATAAAAACAAACAATAGTAGTTTAATCTTTTTCATATATCTCTCTCATCTTAAATATTGTCACTCCGTAAGCAACTGCTACATTCAATGATTGTTTGATACCAAATTGTGGTATTTCAATAGAATAATCGGATAAATCTATTAATTCTTGAGATACACCGGTAATTTCATTACCAATTATTAGACAAATAGGGAAATTATTTTTTTTCAATTCGGTATATGAAATACTGCGGGTGGTTTGTTCCAAAGAAACAATTGTATATCCTTCTTCCTTTAATTTCTTTACCGTTGATACTCC
>CAZULK010000074.1:0-12792 GCA_964621225.1 uncultured Melioribacteraceae bacterium
CTTTCAATTCGTCGTACATTTCTTTTGGAATTAACCCGAACTCATATCCGTATTTTAAAAGTCGACGGTCGGTGTTATCCTGTCTTAATAATAAACGGTGTTCTGCTCTCGAGGTAAACATCCTGTAGGGTTCGTTCGTAGATTTGCCAACCAAGTCGTCAATTAAAACACCGATATAAGCTTCGTGTCTTTTTAGAACAAACTCTTTCCTTTTTTGAATTTTTAATGCGGCATTTATTCCGGCAATTATCCCCTGCCCTGCCGCTTCTTCGTAACCGCTGGTTCCGTTTATCTGACCGGCAAAATAGAGGCCTTCAACCAGCTTTGTTTCCAAAGTCAAATCAACCTGATGCGGTGGGAAATAATCGTACTCCACGGCATAACCGGGTCTGGCCATTTCGACATTCTCGAATCCCTTTATTTTCCTTAAAGCCTCCATTTGAATATCTTCCGGAAGCGAGGTGGAAAAACCATTCAAGTATACCAAATCATTATCAAGTCCTTCGGGCTCAATAAACAATTGGTGTTTCGGTTTGTCAGAGAAGCGAACGATTTTATCTTCAATGGAGGGGCAATATCTGGGTCCGGCTCCTTCAATTAGTCCCAGAAACAGCGGAGATCTGTCAAATCCTTTTTCCAATATTTTATGAACTTCTTCGGAGGTATAAGTCAGATAGCAACTGACCTGAGGAAGGTAGGGAAATTCTTCGATATTTGTCCTCATGGAGAAAGGTTCCGGATTTTCGTCTCCCGGTTGTTCCGTTAAAATTGAAAAATCGATTGAATCCTTCACCAATCTTGGAGGGGTGCCGGTTTTCAGTCTTCCCGACTCGAATCCCATTTTAACCAAAGATTCGGTCAAGCCGACAGCAGGTTTTTCTCCAAACCGTCCACCCTTTTCCTTTTTCAGTCCGGTATGCATCAACCCGTTCAAAAAGGTTCCTGCAGAAAGAATCAATGCTTTGCATTTTATCTCGTTCCCCTTTCCGGTGATCACTCCGGAAATCTTTTTTCCTTCTTCAACCGCCTCTACAACAAAATCTTCGATTATTGTAAGATTTGGAACGGCAAGGATTCTCCTTTCTGCTTCTTCGGAATAAAGTTTTCTGTCGGATTGACAACGACCAGCCCAAACGGCGGGTCCTTTTGATTTATTTAATATTCTGAACTGAATTCCCGTTCTATCTGCGATAAGCCCCATTTCTCCGCCAAGCACATCAACTTCGTGAACAAGGTGTCCTTTGGCGCTTCCTCCAATGGCCGGGTTGCACGACATTCTTCCTATGGCATGCTTGTCCATTGTAATTAAAGCAACAGAACATCCCATTCTGCCGGCAGCAGAAGCTGCCTCTATTCCTGCATGTCCTGCTCCAACAACTATTACATCAAATTCTTTCATCTATTCCTTTCTAACACGTCGATTTTAAAGTTACAAATTTACAAAAATTGAGTGCGCTAAGGAAGGGAATTAATCACGGAATATTCAAATTGCAACAATTATGAAGTGGAATAAAATTATAGATAAATCAAAATATTGATAGATACTAAAAATATATATCAATCGTTTTTCTTTTGTTTCACGTGGAACATTTTTTAAAACCAATGATTTGGAAAGTTTTATGTTTCACGTGAAAAAATATTATTTCCCAATGCAGAATTTTGCGAAGATGTTATTCAAAATATCGTCGGTGGTCACTTTCCCGATTATCTCCCCTAATGCGCTTTCGGCATTTCTAAGGTCAACGGAAAGAAACTCCCCCGTCATATTCATGTTCAGAGATTCAATTGCATGTTCTAAGTTTTCTTTTGCTTTTTTTAAGGCATCATAATGTCTTACGTTTGAAACGATCGCAGATTTCTCAGAATAATTTTCGCTTCCAAGGGCTTTTTCTTTCAATGTATTCAAAAGGTCATCTATTCCCTGCCCTGTTTTGGCAGAGATTTGCATCATCTTTTCTTCGGTCTCGGACAAATCGATTTTATTCATGATAAGGATTATTCTATCCCCGGAAGTGATGTTTTTTAATTCGGTGAAGAGTTCTTCGTCGAACCCTTGGGTTGCATCAGAGATAAGAATAATTAAATCAGCATTTTTTACCGTTTCCCTGCTTCGCAACACCCCTTCTTTTTCTATTTCGTCGTCTGTTAATCTTATTCCGGCAGTATCATAAAACTTAAAAAGTATTCCGTCAATAATTGCTTCTTCACGTAAAACGTCACGCGTTGTTCCGGGAATGGGGCTTACAATGGCTCTTGATTCTTTTAGTATGTAATTTAACAAGGAAGATTTACCAACATTTGGTTTTCCCACCAATGCAACATTAACACCGTCCCTAACAACCCTTCCGAAAGAATAAGTTTTTAATAAAGAGTCTATTTCCGAAATAGTGTTCTCTATTTTTTCTGCAATTTCATTTTTACTGACAAATTCTAAATCCTCCTCTGCGAAATCCAGCTCCAATTCCAATAGTGAAGAAATATTTACAAGGTCTTCCCTCAAGGAATCCACTTTTTGTGAGAGAATTCCGTCAAGTTGATTTCTAGCCCCCCGGAGGGAAGCTTCCGACCGGGAATTAATCAAATCTACTACCGCCTCAGCTTGAGAAAGGTCAAGTCTCCCGTTTACAAATGCGCGTCTTGTGAACTCGCCGGGATCTGCGAGTCTGCACCCGGATTCCAAAAGAAGCTCAATTATTTTTTTCTGCACCAAAATTGATCCGTGAGTGCTTATTTCCACCGAATTTTCGCCGGTATACGAGTTCGGTTCTTTGAATACAGAAACCAACACATCGTCCACTGTTTCCGATCTATCCACTATTTTACCGTAATGGATGGTATGGCTTTTTACATTGACGAGTTTATGTTTTCCGGTGAAGATTTTATCGCAAATTTCAATGCTCTCTTTTCCGGAAACACGGATAACGCTAATTGCCCCAACTCCCGGCGGAGTTGCAATGGCACAAATTGTATCTTCCAGTTGAATGCTCATAATAATTTCCAATCTTATCCGACCAAATATAACTGAAAGGAAAGGTTTATTCAACGACGGCAACCACCGGGAACAAGTTCATTAAATAGATTGTACAATTTATGAACTATTTGCCGATGAGGCAAATCAATGAAACCTTTTCAAAACAATATTGTTGAATGACGGAAAATTTAATACTTTAGAAGAGAAAAATTAAGAGGTAAATAAAATGGCATTTAATTTTAATAGAATGACTTTGAAGGCGCAAGAAGCGGTTCAATCCGCAGTTGAAATTGCGCAAAATTATAATAATCAATTAGTGGAACCGGAACACATTTTTGCTGCGATGCTTCAGGATCCGGAAAATATAACCGTTTCAATTTTGCAAAAAATTGGAAGAAGTCCAGATGAATTGAAGATAAAAATCGGAGAGTTGATGGAACGACTCCCTAAGGTTACCGGAGCCGGAGTTGGAAATCAACAGCTTTCCCAAGCAACTGCCCAGTTGTTTGATGCTTCTGCCGAAGAGGCAAAGAAATTTAAGGATGAATATATTTCCTCCGAGCATTTGTTCCTCGCAATGTTCGATAATAAAGGCGCGGTTGGGGACATGCTCAAAAAATATGGTATTTCAAAAAATGAAGTATTGACGGCGTTGAAAGATGTACGCGGAAACCAAAGAGTAACTTCGCAAAATCAGGAAGACACTTACCAATCACTGAAAAAATTCGGACGTGATTTAAATGAACTTGCGCGCAGTGGAAAACTCGATCCGGTTATCGGAAGGGATGAAGAAATAAGGCGTGTATTACAAGTGCTTTCGAGAAGAACAAAAAATAATCCGGTTCTAATTGGAGAACCCGGAGTAGGAAAAACTGCAATTGCAGAAGGAATAGCTCACCGGATTATCTCAGGCGATGTACCGGAAAATTTGAAAACCAAAAGAATTGTAGCATTGGATTTGGGTTCTCTTGTTGCAGGAACGCAATTCCGCGGACAGTTCGAAGAAAGGCTTAAAGCGGTAATTAAAGAAGTAGTTAATTCGAACGGGGAAATAATTTTATTTATTGACGAGCTGCACCAATTGGTGGGCGCCGGAAAAACTGACGGAGCGATGGACGCTGCGAATATTCTGAAACCTGCTTTGGCAAGAGGAGAACTTCACGCAATAGGCGCAACAACCTTAAATGAATACAAAAAATATATCGAAAAGGATGCTGCACTCGAAAGAAGATTTCAACCTGTATTGGTTCAAGAGCCAAGTGAAGAAGATGCAATTTCAATACTCCGCGGATTAAAAGAAAAATATGAAGTACATCACGGAGTTAGAATAACAGACGGTGCAATTGTGGCCGCAGTTCAATTGTCTTCAAGATACATCAGCGACAGATTCTTGCCCGACAAGGCAATAGATTTAATTGACGAAGCTGCATCTAAGTTAAGGATTGAGATTAACTCAATGCCGGAAGAGTTGGATAATTTGGAAAGGAAAATCAAACAACTGGAAATAGAAAAAGAGGCATTGAAAAGAGAAAAAGATGAGCATTCAGCCGAGAGATTGAACGAAATAGAAAATGAATTAAGTGAATTGGAAGAAAAGAGAAATTCGCTCAAATCACAGTGGATGCTCGAGAAAGAACACATTCAAAAAATAAGAGAAATGAAAAGCGCTATTGAAGATGCAAAAGCCGAAGCGGACAAATATGAACGCGAAGGTGACTTTGGAAGAGTTGCTGAGATTAGATACGGCAAAATAACTCAATTGGAAAAAGAAATTGAAGCGGAAACCCAAAAGCTTTCCGAAATACAAAAACATACTAAATTGTTGAAAGAAGAAATCGATGCGGAGGACATTGCGGAAATAGTCGCCAAATGGACTCGAATTCCAGTAAGCAGAATGCTTGAGAGCGAAAGGAGCAAACTGCTGAGAATGGAAGAAGAGTTACACAAAAGGGTTGTTGGACAGGATGACGCCGTTACCGCAGTAGCTAATGCTATTCGAAGATCCAGAGCAGGACTTCAAGACAGCAATCGCCCGATAGGATCGTTTATTTTTATCGGTACAACGGGTGTCGGTAAAACCGAGTTGGCTCGAGCATTGGCAGAATTTTTGTTCAACGACGAGCATGCAATGATTAGAATAGATATGTCCGAATATATGGAAAAATATTCTGTAAGCAGATTGATTGGTGCTCCTCCCGGATATGTGGGTTATGAAGAAGGCGGACAACTTACCGAGGCCGTAAGAAGAAAGCCTTATTCGGTTGTTTTGTTGGACGAAATAGAAAAAGCACATCCCGAGGTTTTCAATGTGCTCTTGCAAGTTCTTGATGACGGACGATTAACGGACAATCAAGGTCGAACGGTTAACTTTAAAAATACTATCATCATAATGACCTCGAACCTTGGGTCTCATATCATTCAAGAGAAACTTAATAATTTTAATGAAGATAATTATTTGGAAATAATGGGTGAAATGAGAGCCCAATTAACTGAATTGTTGAGACAGACTATTCGTCCGGAATTCTTAAACAGAATAGACGAAATAGTTCTTTTCAAACCGTTGCTTAAGAGTGAATTAAGCGGAATTGTAGACATACAATTGCAAAGAGTTGCTCAAATGCTCGAAGAGAAAAATCTTACTTTAGAAGTAACTCAAAATGCTAAAGATATGCTTATGCAAAGGGGTTACGATGTTACATTCGGAGCCAGACCGCTAAAACGTGTAATTCAAAAATATCTTGTAAACCCGCTTGCTACTGAAATATTGATGGGTAATTTCCAATCGGGAGATAAAGTAACTGTTGATCTTGAGAACGGTAAATTGGTGTTCCGCAAATAAGAAGAAGGGCCTGGCGCCCTTTTTCTTATTCAATTTCGTATAAATAATTCGGAAGCTTAAATTTTAATCCGGTGTTTTCACCTCTTAAATCAGACTCTTGGTCTCCAAAACAAGCAACAATTGAATAACCGTTTTTAGTCAATTCGTTTCTTTTTCTGTTTTTGTATTCCGAAGCAGGAAGCTTCTTTTCTTCGTTTGACCTGCAAATTAATGTGTCGAATTGTGTAAAGCCGTTATTCATTAAATTTTTATAAGTTGATTCGTAAAACTCATTCCCCCGTCCTGTAAGGAAAATTACTTTGATTCCTTTTTGAATTATGTAGTCATAAAATTCTTTCATATGAGGAACCGAAGATTGATTGCCTTCCAGCAGATGTTGTTTCCATGTTTCGAATGTAAATCCGAATCCCAAAGATGCGGTGAATTCATATCCCGATAAAATTGTATCGTCAACATCAAAAATTACAACGGATTGACCGGTTAAGTTTAATTTATCGATTTCTGCTTTTGCAGAATCCAATATTTTCTTAACATCGTTTGCGTATTGTCCCGATTCATAATAATTTTTTACAGCACTTTTTGCCCGGTCCAAGTTGATTAAATCCTGACCAAAGGAGTAAGTTGAAATAAAAACAAAGCACAAATAGAGATAAAATCTTTTCATTTCTGTTCCTATCAATTATTTAAAATTAAAAAGGCCGACCCGGGGGTCAGCCTTTCCCGGAAAATAGTAAAATTAAAGTATATACTTGCTTAGATCGCGATTCTTCACAATCTTATCTAGTTTTTCATTAACAAGAGCACCGTCTATTTTAACATTTTTCTCGGTAAATTTATCCGGCACATCAAAGAGTATATCTTCCAACAATGTTGTTAGAATTGTGTGTAATCTTCTTGCACCGATGTTTTCAACTTCTTCGTTAACCAACGCAGCAACCTTTGCTATTTCGCGGATTGCATCATCATCAAATTCAATATTAACATCCTCGGTTTCCAATAAAGCAGAATATTGTTTTAACAAAGCGTTTTGAGGTATTGTCAATATTTTGATGAAGTCCTCTTCCGTTAAGCTTTGAAGTTCAACTCTAATTGGAAAGCGGCCCTGTAATTCCGGAATGAGATCGGATGGTTTGGAAACATGAAAAGCGCCGGCGGCAATAAATAAAATATGATCGGTTTTTACGGAACCGTATTTCGTATTTACCGTGGTTCCTTCAACAATTGGAAGTAAATCTCTTTGAACTCCTTCCCTGCTAACATCCGGACCTTGGGATTTACCGGAATTTCCGGCAACCTTGTCAATCTCGTCGATAAAAACTATTCCGCTTTCTTCTACTCTTTTAATGGCTTCCTTTTGAACTGCTTCCATGTCAATCAGTTTTTGAGCTTCTTCGTCGGCCATCAATTTGCGGGCTTCTTTAATTGTTGTTTTTCTCTTCTTCTTCTTTTTGGGAATCATGCTGCTGAATATTTCCTGAAGATTCATTCCCATTTCATCTCCGCCAACAGGTCCGAGTACTTGCATACCAACCGCAGGAGTGGTAACATCGAATTCTATCATCTTTTCGTCCATTTCCCCTTTACGGAGCTTTTCCCTCATCCACTCTCTGGTCTTTTGGTTTTTGAATGCTTCGCTATCCTCATCTTCGGGATTATATCCCGCGGGAGTTTTAACGGGTGGAATCAGAATATCCAAAATTTTATCTTCCGCCATCTTTTCGGCTTTTTCCCTTACGCTCACGGTTTTTTCGGCTTTCACCATATTTACCGCAAGATCTGTAAGGTCTCTTATCATCGATTCAACATCCCGTCCGACATAGCCAACTTCAGTAAATTTTGAAGCCTCAACTTTAACGAAAGGTGCATTGGCTAACTTTGCCAATCTTCTTGCAATTTCGGTTTTTCCCACACCGGTGGGCCCAATTAGTATTATGTTATTCGGCATTATTTCTTCGCGAATGCCTTCTGTAACTTGTCTTCTTCTCCATCTGTTTCTTAGAGCAATTGCAACCGCCCTTTTTGCGTCGTCCTGACCAATAATATATTTGTCCAGTTCCGAAACAATTTGAGACGGTGTTAAATTTTTCATCACATCATTATTGTTCATCGTTTCCTCAATTTTCAATTTTTTCAACAACTATATTTTGATTTGTATAAATACAAATTTCTCCGGCGGTAGTAAGCGCTTCTTTTACAATCTCCTCTGAATTCATATCTGTATGTTTGATTAACATTTTTGCAGCCGCAAGAGCATACATTCCTCCGGAACCTATTGCCACAATATTATCTTCCGGTTCAATTACATCGCCGGTTCCCGAAACAATATAAGCTTTTTCTTTGGAAACTATTGCAAGCATGGCTTCCAATCTGCGCAAATATTTATCGGTTCTCCAATCTTGAGCTAATTCAACTACTGCGCGATTAACATTACCTCTGTAAGTTTCCAATTTTTCTTCGAATCGATTCAATAGAGTGAATGCATCTGCCGCACTTCCGGCAAATCCGCACAAAACTTCGCCGTTGTATAATTTTCTGATTTTCTTTGAATTATGTTTTACTACAGTGTTTCCCAACGTAACTTGACCGTCTCCGCCTATTGCCGCAAGACCGTCCTTTACAACGCCGAGAATAGTTGTAGATCTTATTTTCTTAGACAATTTGTTATCTCCCAAAATTTTTAAAATTTAAACTCTAAATATAAACATCATTTTGCTTAAGGGATGCTTTCGGTATGCTTCCAGGCTTTTATCCAGTCCGGGAATTTAGTTGTAATCGGATAAGCCAGCATTCTTCCACCAAAGCCAAAATATTTATAAACCAACATTTGAAGGTTCTTTGCCGAAATTGATTCCAGCGCATTCTCGTTGATTGATAAACCGAATTTGTTGGCAAGTTTTGCGGTGGTTTCAATCAAATTTTTGTTAGCCTTTTCGAATTTCAACCTCTTAAGCAAATTGGCTTTTACATTTTCAAAGTTCTTAAGTTCCGTTGTATCTTTTTTAACATCAACTAATTGAACTACCTCATAGCCTGTACCCAATTCATAGGGACCGTAAATATCATTTTTTTTCATATCAATAGTGATTGAAAACAATGGATCATCCGGAGTTGGCGTAAAATATTCCGTCTCAGTAAATTTTGATTTATCGGACAGGGAAGCGAACATCTTTCCAACAGCCTCAAAGCTTTCTTTTTTTTCAAGTTCGGCAAAGAAATTATTTAGCAACTCCAAGCTATCCGTGTAAAAGCGGAAGAGTTTAATCTTTCTAAAATGATTTCCTTCTTTGGAGCGATAATACTCTTTTAGTTCTTCGTCACTTATTTTTATTTGATTAAACACTCTGCTCTTATAAATATCTGCCAGGTATTTATCTTTCCAAATATTAAAATTGACCTTTACTTCATCCGAATTTTCGTATCCCCTTCTCTTTGCTTCCCCGGCAATCACTTCAAGTTCAATAAAGCGTTTTACCCTTGCTTTCAGTTTAGCCCGGATTATATTCGGGTCCAATGAATTAGTATAAAAGCCTTCAAAAATCAGTGAACGGACAAAATCAATCAATTTTATTTTTTGATCGTCGAGGAAGATAAAGTCCATATTAAGTGAATCGGATCCGATTTCATTTGTAATGAAATCATAATCCGGATTTGTTAAAGCGACCTTTTTCCCATCCGGAATATTGTTGGCTGATTTATTTTTATTTAATGCTTTAATAACTGCATTACTCATGCTCCAGAACAAATAACCGTCGGAGTTTATTCTTTTCCCCGAGAGCAGTTTTTTATAAAACTCTTTAACAAGGGATTCCTCTTTCTGTTGTTCCAGAATTCCGCGCACTTTGCTTAATTCGTTTTTTTTCTCTTTTTCATTACGGAATTCGCGGGCACGTTTTTCATATAACTTAAATATAAACCAACCTCCCGACTTAAAAATAGGCTTGGTTATCTCCATCGGGTTTAATTTGTACAAAGCTTGTTGAACTTCGAAATCTGTTTCCCCGAAGTTAATAACCGTATAATCTTTTTGAAGTTGGTTTTCTTCTCTCTTGGAAAGAATTTCCTCGAACGAAGCCCCGGCAAATAATTTTTTGTAAATTTTTTCAATTTCGTTTTTATCGAATGAAACAATATATTTAACATAAAGTGATGTTGTTGCCATTCGAACAGCTTGATTAAATTCCTCCCCGGATATTCGCACTCTTTTTTTTATTTCATTTTGATAAAGCGCATCTCTCAAATACATCTTTTTAATTATTTCGAAAGTGGATTGCAACAGTTCCGATGAGTCAAGATTTAATTCCTTTGCTTCCAAAGCCCAAAGTTTTTCGGCAATGAGAGAATAAAGAAACTCTTCTTTCAGTTCTTTTTCGCTTTTGTTCTTTTCCCCGTGTATGGCCGGTGTGAATTTGTACCTCAGTTCAAATTCTTCGGGTGTGATATTTTTGTTGCCGACCTTTGCAAGAGATGAACTCTCTTGTCCATTTGTTATCATGGGTAAAATTAACAGCATCGATAAAAATATGATAACTTTAGTCTTCAAGTTTATACCTCTTAAACTTAGTCGGGAAAATTCTGGGCACTTGTTTTTGGTAATCCCTGTAAACATCACCATATTTTTCCAATAACTTCTTTTCTTCGTAAATAGAGCCAATATAAAAATAAGCAATAAAAATAATTGTAGCCGTTAAATAAAAAAGATCGACTTGCGGAGAAAACAATAGTATCACAATTGAGAAAAGATACAAAGGATGACGTGAAAAAGAGTATGGCCCGGAAAATGTTATGGTTGTCTTGTCGTCATTTTCATCAGGATTAAACCTGCCTTCCATAAATCTTTTAATTTGTGCTATGCCGATGAATTCTTTGAAACAAAGATAATTCATGGTCCACAATACACCCGCAAATCCCAGCAATTGAATTAAAGAAAAGATAACATCAAATGGATATTTCAAATCGTAGATTGTAATGCTTGGTTTGGGAGAAAGCTTATACCAAACATAAAGAGTTAAGAGGGAAATTAAGTTATAAAACAGTCTGTAAAAGGCAAGAGCTTCGGGTGCGTGTTTTTTGATTTTTTCCTTGACGAAATTTGCCGCCAAAACGGAATGAATGATTGCGAAGAGGAAAATAAAGAGGGCAGCAATCTCAAGAATTTGCCATAAATAAATCATAACTCTTTTCTTAGCCGGGCAACCGGAATGCGCAGTTGTTCCCGGTATTTTGCAACAGTCCTTCGTGCGATGTTAATACCTTTTTCTTTAAGAATTTTTGCAAGTTTATCGTCGCTGTAAGGTGATTTTTTATTTTCGTTATCGATGATTTCTTTAATCAATTCTTTAATATGTTTATTGGAAACTTCTTCTCCGTCGGATGTGGACAAACCTTCACTAAAGAAATACTTTAATTCGTGTATTCCTTGGGGACTTTGAACATATTTTCCGTTAACCACTCTGCTTATAGTCGAAATATCCATTTCAACTTCTTCTGCAATGTCTTTGTAAATCATTGGCTTTAGCGCTTTGGGTCCATGTTCAAAAAACTCGTGTTGTTTTTCGAATATGGCTCGCATAATTTTCAACAAAGTTTCTCTTCTCTGTTGAATCGAAAAAATAAACCATTTTGCAGATTCGAATTTTTCCCTTAAAAATTTATGAGTCTCTTTTTCACGCTTACTTATCTTCCGTTTCCTTTTGTTTGTGTTAATCATATCCAAATAAGTTTGGCTGATAGTTACGGAAGGCATGTGTTTGTCGTTTAATGTTATGATATAGTTATTATTGATTTTTTCAATAATAAAATCGGGAGTTATTTGGTTTACTTGCTCCAGTTCAATTTTTCCCGCACCCGGTTTTGGATTTAATTTTTGAATTATTTGAATTACCGACTTTAATGTATGTTCGGTAAGTTTTAATTCCTTTTGAATTAAGTCGTATCTTTTGTTGATGAAATTTTTATACTGTTCGGATAATATTTTCTCTGCAATAAAGGAGTAGTAAGGGTCGTAAGAGGAGTTTTGAATTTGAACCAACAGACATTCCTGTAAATCTCTAGCGGCAATTCCAACCGGTTCGAAGGTTTGTATGAGTTTTAATATTTCTTCCGCCCGTTCATAAGAAATTTCGATTTTTTCGAACATTTTCAAATCGTCAACAATTTTTTGTAAATCGTGGCGGAAATAACCATCCGGATCGAGATTGTAAATAATCTCTTCTCCCAAAATAATTTCTTCTTCCGATAAATCTGTTAAATGTAATTGTTCAACTAATCTTTCGGTCAATGTTCCATGGGCCGGGGCAATAGGTTGAGTTTGGTTTTCGTCGTCACCGGGACTTTTGTTTATATAAACTTCGTCCATATCGGTTTCGTTCATAAAATCTTCCAACTCAAATTCGTCTTCTTTGTTGTCGTACTCTTCTTCGTATTCGTCGTCGTTATCTTCTTTTTGGTCCAGCGACAATTCTTCTTCCGCGTCCATCACTTCTTCGAGAATCGGATTTAACTCCAATTCCGTTTTGATTCTTTGTTCCAACGCCAATGTATTTAGCTGAAGCAGTTTTTGATATTGTATCTGCTGGGGAGATAATTTTTGTTGTAACGATTGTTTTTGATGAAGAGATAACATACTACTTTTCCAACCCTGTAATTAATTCATCATACCACTCTTGTCCATAAGCCCTAATCAAAGCATCTTTACAAAATTCAGCCACAGTTAGCTGTGTCTGTTTTCCCAGCTCAACAGCCGGAAGGCATTCGTTATATTTTTCGTATCTAAGAACGGGTCCTCCAAAATCGGCAACCCGAATTGGAAAAAGATGACACGAAATAGGTTTTTGAAAATCGAGTTCTTTATTTAAATATGCTTTTTCAATTCCGCACTTGGCAACATCATTTTCGTAATAGACAAAAACACAATCCCGGTTTTCGATGCTTTTTATTAAAAGCTCGCCTTCTTTGGTTTCTGAAAAACCCGATTTTTTAATGA
>CAZULK010000075.1:0-12748 GCA_964621225.1 uncultured Melioribacteraceae bacterium
AATCCATCGGCGCATTGCTGGTAAAATTTATTGTTTCAAAGGAAGGAATAGACAGACTTAAAAATTATTATATTTCTTTTGACAAAGCATTCACCGGCACATTCGAAAGAAAATGGAAAGAATATTCCAAAGAATTTGCAATTAATTATCATGTTAAAAAACGTGTTAATAAAACAATCCCCGTAAAATTAAAAGGGTTCTGTTTTGCCCACGAAGGATATCAAATTCACAACGGATATTTATCCTCTTCAGCCGTAAAATCGATGATTCGATTAAAGGAAATAGGAACCAATGCCATTTCCATTACTCCTTTCACGGGTATGCGGGATCCGAACGTCGTATCAAGACTGCCCATTTGGAGAAGTGCAGGAGCAGAAAACGATGAAAGCGTTATTTTCTGCAACAAAGAAGCAAATAAGTTGGGAATGTTTACTCTTCTGAAACCTCACATATATATTCACAATAGTTGGCCGGGCGCAATAAATTTTGATTCCGAAGATGAATGGAATATTTTCTTCAAATACTATATCGATTGGATAATTCACTACGCTCTACTGGCTCAATTAAATGACATTCCCGTATTCGTATTTGGCAATGAATTATCCGAAGCTGCGCTGAATCATCATGATAAGATGAGGGAATTGATAAGAAAAATCCGTTTGATTTACGACGGGTATTTAACCTATGGCGCAAATTGGGGAAAAGAATTTGAAAACATTGAGTTTTGGGATAAGCTTGATTTTATTGGACTAAGTGAATATTATCCTCTTTCGAAAAAAGAAACATTTAACAG
This sequence comes from uncultured Melioribacteraceae bacterium, assembly GCA_964621225.1. Lineage (GTDB taxonomy): Bacteria > Bacteroidota > Ignavibacteria > Ignavibacteriales > Melioribacteraceae > CAYNUJ01. Next base: position 794 of record CAZULK010000075.1, read on the forward strand.
CAATGAATTGAACACCGGAGTAAATTCAATTATTAATAAAATAAATCTTATTTCAAATAAATATTCAAAAAAGGTATTGTTAACGGAAATTGGATTTAGAAGCAGCAAATCACCTTGGATGAATTCATTTGAACCTGAAAGCAACAGAAGAATATTCAATCCGGAATACCAGGCAGCGGTTTACAAATTAGTTCTTCCCAAATTGCTAAAGAGTCAAAGTATCATCGGATTATTTATTTGGAAATGGCCTACTTATTTGGAATACAATATTAATCAAACCAGAGACATGTATACACCGCTTAATAAACCAGCGGAAAAGGTAATAGAATCAATATTCACAAAATGAAAAAGCACGAAAAAAAAGACGAAGAATATATACGCCGATGTTTCCGTTTGGCAGAAAAAGCAAAAGGATACACAAGCCCTAATCCTTTAGTCGGTGCTTTAGTAGTTAAAAACGGCGAAGTGATCGGAGAAGGCTTTCACACAAAAGCAGGAGAACCTCATGCCGAAGTAAATGCTTTGAAGAATTGCAAAACAGATGTAACCGGAGCCGATTTATATGTAAACCTTGAGCCTTGCTCACATAAAAACAAACGAACTCCCCCTTGCGCCCCATTGATTATTGAAAAGAAAATCGGAAGAGTGATAATTTCGAACTTGGATCCGAATCCGGCAGTGAATGGAAACGGAGTTAAAATGTTGGAAAGCGCAGGAATTAAAGTGATTACTAATGTATTGGAAAAAGAAGGAGAGGAATTAAATAAATTTTTCTTTCATTACATAACAACGGGAAAGCCTTACGTTATAATAAAGGCAGCAATATCCAAGGACGGATTCATCAGCAAATCACCGAATGAAAGAACAATTATAAGCGGAGAAGAATCTTCAGCGTATACTCATCAACTTAGAGCCGAATGCGACGCCATTATGATTGGAGCTAAAACCGCAAAGGTTGATAATCCGCAGTTGAACGTTAGGCATTACAAGGGGAAAAATCCCGTAAGAGTAATACTTGACGGTCATTTAACCCTGCCCGAAAATTTACAATTAATTGAAACTGCCAAGGAACAGAAAACAATAATAATAACATCGGTAAACAGCGACCGGAATAAAAAAAACAGATTGAGTGACAAAGGGGTGGAAATTATTGAATTTCCCACTTACCGGATAAAATTAAATGAATTACTTAATGCCTTAGGGAAAAAGCAGATCACATCAATTTTGGTGGAAGGAGGAGCAAACTTACTTACCCAATTTGTTGAAGCTCAATTGTTTAATGAATTCCATTTAATCGAATCCCCTATAATGCTTAAGCAAGGGGTAAAACTTTTCGAAAAAGATTTACCCCTTGAAAAACCAATCCTAACCCAAAAATTAGGGAAGGATGAATTAAGAATAATTAAATTAAAACAGAGCTCTTCCGAACGAATAAAACGGCCAAGGGATTGCTAAAAAGAGTATCACAAAGGCAATATTGAACATCCAAAATCCTTTCATGAAATTTCCTTCACCGCCTTTATTTATTTTTACTTTCGAAATGTGAACCAACACAATAGAAATCAACATTGCCACAACATGTTCCACGGCATAAAACCGGAACATCGAGTCCTTCATGGCAGAACCGAAATCTTTCAATGCCGATTCAATAAGCGGACTAGCAAAGAAATAGAGTACAATACCCACTATCAATTGAATATCAAGAGCAATTGAAAGATACTTCAGGAAGCTTTTTGTTTTTTCATCTGCCGTTTTGCTTTTCTTATTATTCCACAGAAAATAAAGTACAACAACGAATAAAATTAAAATTATATATCTTAATAAGTTATGTGTATGCAACAAACCGAAATACATTTAATCCCTTTCTCATTTAATTTGGCTGCAAAGATAGTTAAACTTTTAGATTAATTAAAAAGATAAAAAAATCCCTCCGGCAAAGGAGGGATAATAAATTGGGAGACCATGTTTAATGATTCAATTATTTAAGTAACAACATTTTCTTTGTAATCATTTTCGTTTTATTACCAAAGTCTGCTCTGATTCTAAATAAATATGCGCCGGAAGCCAGTTCGCTCATCTGCATTTTAATTGCATGTTCACCTTTATCGAATTGTTTCGAGTTGAATAAGGTTTTTACTTTTTCTCCCAACACATTATAAATTTCCAAAGTAACCACTCCCCTTTCGGGTAAATTAAATATCACTTCGGTAGAAGGATTAAACGGATTCGGATAATTGTTTGTTACATAAAATTTATCCGGCAGAACTTTATTCTCTTTTACCGAGGTTAATCCGTCTGCATCTTTATAGATATCTCCGTCGCTTGTTCCGGCGTAGACTACAAGTGAACCGGGTTGAGTGAGCAATGAACTAACACCAAACCCGTCAAGTCCCATATCTATCCATGTGCCGTTTGTTTTTGCCAATGCACCGGAAAGATTAAGTGCGAACACTCCGCCGTTCCATGAACTTGCATAAACATTATTGTCCGAATCCACAGAGATCGAATAAATATATTGAGCCGTCACGTCGAATTCTTTCGACCAACTATCGCCATTATCAACGGAAGTATAAATTCCATTCCCATAAGTTCCGGCAAAAAGGAGATCATCTGATGTTCTTCCGAGAATCCAGATGTGTGGATAATCTATTGTTGAATGAGTGAAGTTCGCTCCGCCGTCTGTGGATTTGTAGATTCCGTCGTCGAAGGTTGCCACTATCAAATTACCTTTGCTGTCGAAAAGAATTGAATGAATGTTAAGTCCTTTTGTAAAATCATTTAATATATTCCAACTGCTTCCGGCATCTTCGGAAACATAAATTCCGTTACCCCAAGTAGCAGCATATACTTTATTGTTATGAACAACAACCGAACGTACGTCGTTGCCGGCTAATCCGGCGGCGGTCCAATTTTCTCCGCTTACATCTGATTTAAATACTCCGGTATCGGTTCCAGCAAACATCTGCCCGTTATCCGCAGATGCAATCGACCAAACAAACCTTACGTTCATATCGCCATTTATCAGGCTCCAATTTAAGCCGTTGTCTGTTGAACGATATATGTTTCCTCCCCAAGTACCGGCTACCATATTCTTGTTTATGTCGTAAGTCATTACCCAAACAATTTCGCCTTCTGCAAAAGATGATACAAGTTCCCAATTACCGGCGCTGCCTGTTCCGGAAATACTCGACGAATCCTTGGTATTAATGTTTATAGATATTGCGGCGTAATCATCTTCATCCTCATCCCCGTTATTGGGTTCGGAATCGGGGTCTACTTGATCGGATGAAATTATTTCGCAAACGCTAACAATTGTGGTATCAACAGGTACATTGCCAACAAACAATTCATTATTGAATTGTGCTCCACCTTCTAAATCCTTAGCAATCATCTGTCCGTTTTGAACACCGGAAATAAAATTCACATGAGTTTTGGGTGCAAGAATTGAACCGCGAACATCGATTCTTTGAATCTCCAAATACTTTGCCCTGTAAAAATTAAATAGAACATTTGTCTTTTCGGTTCCGGTCACGTATAAACCTCCCATCCAATAGAGCGAATCTCCCGTTACATTTACCAAAACCACAGATCCGTTTGGAGCACTAATTAATACTTCCGTAGAATTATTGAGTTGTTCTTTGGTCACGTTAAAAACATTAATGAATGGGTTATTCCCCGCCAAAGTTAATTTTGTAAAGGTAAAATCCGTCTTCATATTTGCCGGATACCGGGCCAACTGTTTGGATAACGAGATAAGATAATTTCTTGCAGATCTGAAATTAATAACTCTTCCCTTCCGCAAAGAACCATCCACAATATCCAAATCCCAATTGAATGTTCCAACGTTTGAAGTATCGTGTCCATACACAACATCACCGCCGTAAATTGCCCCCGAATGTACTGTAAGGTTTTGATTTACAATTAGCACATCTCCATGAGGTGCCCCTTGATGCAAAGGATATCCGATTGAATAAGCCGAGTCGAATTTTGCATCGTGACCCACAGCCACTTTACCTTCAATATCCGATTTATGTTCAATATCGTGAAGGACAAACACATTGTAATCTTTGGCAATTCCTAAATCGAATTTACTATTATTTGCATTTTCGATATTTACTTTGGTTGTAAATACTACATTGGCAGAAGCATCTTTAATTAATTCGGGGATCTGCCAAATATATTTACCGCTACTGTCTCCCACTGTTCCTACGGAAGGAACTGCATTCACAAAATCCAATCCGGAGGGAAGCGTTTCACTTATAGTTAAATTCGTTGCTTTGTATGGCCCATTATTTTTCACTTCCAGAGTTATTTTCACTTCGTCGCCGTTTTCGGGACTATCATTGTCCACCGAAGCAGTCAATGATATATCGGCTTCATTTTCTTCGTCATCTTGAGATGCTTCACCTCCGGAATAAAAATCCATTCCCTCAATATCGGATTCTTCTTCGGCAATTTTATCCGACTTTTTATTTACGGGATCAATTTTAAACCAATCCTCGTCATCCGCAGCATAAAGGAATCCGTTCGGATGCCCTGCCATTGCAACAATTTTACCCGATTTTTCAATTGTCATAACCTTGGATAAATTTCCATCTGGGAAAGAATCGAATTTCCACAATTCTGATGGCTTCTTTGTTTTGGTAAAATAAACCGTACCGTCGTTTGCTTGTGCCAAGGCATCAACTTGAAAAGAACTGCTCAAACTTAAATTTTTAACAAGAGTTACACTTCCGTCTGATTTATCAATTTTATATAATTTTTTCTTCTTTCTTGTAATTGCATATAATTCACCGTTAATAATTTCGAGGTTGGTTAAACGGTTATCTCCGCTCAAGCCGGTATTCCCAATGTACTCGGCATTTACATCGGTATGGTCGTCACCGTCAATTTCGGAGGGATTAATTTTATATAATACAGATTTCTTCTTATTATTGATGAAATAAAATGTCCCGTCTGAATCGATTGCCAAAGCTTTTACATCCAATTTATCGTCATCATCGCCGGGATTTGAAATTTTTATTTTTCCTTCTTTATGTTCAAAGTCATCGTCTTTCGATAAAACGAAATAATATAACTTGTCTTCTTGGATTGCCCAAACGGTCATTGGCGGGAAATTATCTAAATTATTCTGAGCTTCTATTTTTGTTAAAAATAGAAAAACGCTCAATAACATCAGGAATAATATCTTTTTCATTTTTATATTCCTTTTTTTATTTATTTTATCTACAAATTAATATTTTCAACTTAATTGTCAAGCATGGGGAACGACAAATTGAAGTAAATCACACCAGAAGAAATCGATATATCTTTCCCACGAATTACTTATTTTTGCTTATTCATTTGTGTATTGAATGAATAATTCTTTCTCTTATGTGTATCATTTTCGTATGAATAAAACAATTCAAATAGAGCCCGAAAAATTTGTTTGTCCTCATTGCGGAAAAGCCTCCGCAGAAACTCTTTATTTAAAATGTGAATCGGGCAATATTCACGAAGCATTTACTCTTTGCCCCAATTGCAAAGAATTGATTGAATTGTCTAAATTAAAAAGGGAGAAAGAATATGATACGCGTAAAAGAAACAAATGAAGAACTACCTTTATGCCCACACTGTAATAAAGAGATCAACACAATTAAGTCACGAATTCTTTCCAGCCGTTTTGGGAAAAGATATATTTATTTTTGTAGTAATTGCAAAAAGGTACTAGGGGTTTCCCATCGCAAAGGATTCTGGATGGGTTAAAACTTAATTCCTTTATAAACGTCTTACAATTTGTTATAAACCATGGGGAGTGAAATGAAAAAAGTATTAGTAATAATTTTACTAACAAGTGTAATCTCGTTTGCACAGGATATAAAATCCAAAATAGATGATTTGTTGAACAAATACAATGAATACGGATTGTTTAACGGCACAGCATTGGCGGCAAAGGATAACCAAATTGTATTCGAAAAAGGCTACGGTTTTGCCAATTATGAGTTCGATGTGCCAAATAAACCGGATACAAAATTCAGGATCGGGTCAATTTCAAAACAATTTACAGCTACTATAATTATGATGCTGGTGGATAAAGGTAAACTTTCGTTAGACGGAAAGATAACCGATTATCTGAAATATTATAGAAAGGATACGGGAGATAAAGTTACAATTAAACACTTGCTAACCCATACATCCGGGATAAAATCTTATACCGATATTCCAAATGTGTGGATTGATTCATTGCGCAATCATTACGAAAAAAAATATATGATCGAACATCTGCACAGCGGTGATTTGGAATTTGAACCCGGGAGCAAATTCAAATACAACAATACAGGATATTACCTTTTAGCTGCAATAGCCGAAGAAGTCACAGGAAAAAAGTTTGAAGATCTGATAAACGAATGGATAATAAAACCGGCAAAGTTGCAAAATACCGGAATCGAAACTTCCACGGAATATGCAATCAAAAAGATGGCTCAAGGATATTTGAAATTTGGGAAGGAATATTTGAGAGACAGATATATTTACATGCCCAATGCTATGGGCGCCGGAAGTATGTATTCTACAGTGGAAGATATGTTTAAATGGGATCAAGCATTAAGAAACAATTCAGTTTTGAAAAAAGAATTGAAAGAGCAAATGTTTACTCCCTTCCTCGCAAATTACGGTTATGGTTGGGGAATCTATAAACAGATGAATTCTGTAACCGGAGATTCAATTACCATTGTTGCACATTCGGGAGGCATAAACGGATTTAATACAATAGTGATGAGCGATTTGGAAGATAATTATTTTGCTGCAGTATTCAACAATACAGGAGGTGCACCGGTTGGTGAAATTGCAGGGAAGATAATTAAAATCTTAAACGGTGAAGAAGTGGAATTCCCGAAACGACCGATTGGAGATTATCTATTCGAAATTATTGAAGACGAAGGGATTGAAACTGCAGTTGAAAATTATAAAGAATTGAAGAAAGAATCACCCGATTTATTCGATTTTTCAGAAAGTCAACTTAACACTCTGGGTTATAACCTTTTACGGAATAATAGAATTGATGAAGCTATCGAAATATTCAAGCTGAACATAGAAGCGTATCCTCAATCAGCAAATGTTTATGATAGTATGGGCGAAGCCTACATGGAAAAAGGGATGAATGACAAAGCCATTGAATTTTATAAAAAATCACTTGAATTAAATCCGGGCAATAAAAATGCGATAGAAATGTTGAAGAAAATGGGTGTGGAATATTCGGCAAAGTCAATTGAAGTACCGGAAGAATTATTGAAAAAATATTCCGGCAAATATGAGTTAATGCCCAATTTTATTATTGAAATAAGAGCGGAAAAGAATAGACTTTTTGCCCAGGCAACAAATCAGCCGGAATTCGAAATTTTCCCCAGCTCGGAAACTAAATTCTATTATAAAGTAGTGGATGCTCAAATAGAATTCGTGAAAAATGATAAAGGGGAAATAGAAAAATTAATTCTTTATCAAAACGGCAGGGTTTTACCTGCAAAAAAAATTGATTAGTTTATTTCTTTGATTTTATAAATTTCTCAATAAAGCGCGAGGTTGTATGAATGCTTTGGAAGTAAGGGGATTAACAAAGAGGTTTAACGGCATTACCGCCGTAAACAAAGCCGACTTTGAAGTTCCTGAAGGTTCCATCTTCGGATTGATAGGAAGAAATGGAGCCGGTAAAACAACTACTTTACGAATGCTGATGGATATTTACGTTCCCGACGAGGGAGAAATTATTTTCCGGGGTAATCCCGTTGGACAAGAATTTCGGGACAATGTCGGATACCTGCCCGAAGAAAGAGGTCTCTATAAAAAAATGAAGGTTTGGGATCTCCTTCTTTTCTTTGCGGAAGTAAAAGGAAAAACAGGCAAAGAAATTCAAAAACGTGCTATCGATTATTTGAAAAGATTCGATCTTTACGAAAGAAGATTTTCTAAAATAGAAGACCTTTCGAAAGGTAATCAACAGAAAATTCAATTTATTGCTACTGTTCTGCACGATCCCGATTTCCTTGTACTCGATGAACCTTTCAGCGGATTGGATCCCATTAACACTGAATTATTAAGGGAAATAATTATAGAAAAACAGAAAGAAGGAAAGGTAATTATTTTTTCCACACACTTGATGGATTATGCCGAAAAAATGTGCAGCCATATTGCCTTAATAAACAAAGGGGAAATAATTTTGAAAGGCTCACTTTCCGATATTAAAAATCAATATGCAAATTCAAATGTAAGTCTAACTTATGAAGGAGATATTTCTTTCTTGGAATCGGAGCCTTACGTTGAAAAAATAACCGACTTCGGAAATTCAACCGGAATAAGGGTTAAATCTCCTTCGGAAACACAAACCCTCCTTAAAGCACTTGTTGATAAAGGAGTGGTTGTGAAAAAATTCGATGCAAACGATATTTCACTTCACGAAATATTCGTGGAATTAGCCGGCGACGGTAAAGAAGAATTGAAGGAGGTGAGTCATGATTAATAGAAGAGTGATTGCTATTATCAAACGCGAACTCCGTGAAAAACTAATGTCGAAAGCATTTATTTTCACTACTATTTCAATTCCTCTGATAATGTTTATTGTTATCGGAATTCAAGCTGCTTTGTTTGGATTGGACGAGGGAAGCTCAAAAAACATCGTGATCATTAGTGACAATAATGAGTTGATTGATGGATTGAAAAAAGAGTTCAATTCTAGGAAAGATTTATTGGAAGACGGATATAAATTCGAGTTCGCAATGAAATCTGGAAACGATGTGGAAAACTACGTAAGGGAAAAGAAAAAGGAATTGCTCAACGAATCTTTAACGGGCATTCTTGTCGTTTCCTCCGAAGCGTTAAATAATAAAAGTGTCCGGTATTATTCCAAAACTCCTAAAAACTTTAAACTAACCCGAAAGTTGAGCGCACCCATTAACAAAGTGTTAATTGATGCTTATTTCCAAAAGAAGTCACTCTCGATGGATGACTTGGACTTTGCCCGTAAATCGGTTGATTTTACCGGACTGAAAGTAAGCAAAGAAGAGCCGATTAAAGAAGAAGGGTACGGAAACCTAATACTGGCTTATGTATTTACTTTTCTTCTTTATATAAGCCTTATAATGATCGGATCGATGACAATGCAAACTGTAATTGAAGAAAAGAACAACAGAATAGTGGAAGTGGTTCTTTCTTCCGTAAGTCCGAAAGAATTGATGACCGGTAAAATATTGGGAGCGGCAATTACGGGAGTAGCTCAAATGGCGATTTGGCTTTCGCCGATATTGATTCTTGTTTCAACTTCATGGTTTACACTTCCGCCGGAAGTAATTATTAGTATTTCCGCTTCACAATTATTGTATTTCCTTTTCAATTTCTTTTTGGGATTGTTAACTTTCGTCGGACTTTTTGCAATGATGGGCTCGATATTCGACAATCCTCAAGATGCTCAATCGGGTGTGTTTCCAATAATTATGTTGGTAATGATCCCCTTCTTTATTGCAATGAGTATGATGGAAAATCCGAATAATGCTGTTGCAGGCATAGCAAGTATGTTTCCGTTTGCTTCCCTTATTGTAATGCCGGCAAAAATGACAATTGCCGATGTTCCGGTTTGGCAAATCGGCGTTGCGGTGGTTGTGAATCTATTAACTATCGCAGCAATATTTCCGGTAGCAGGTAAAATTTACAGAGTTGGAATTTTACGAACCGGTAAAAAGCCAAAATGGAGTGAAGTTATTAAATGGTTAAAACAATAAAATAAATTTAAGCCTCCTTTCCGGGAGGCTTTTTTATAATATTGATCTATCCAGAATTCCCGTATTTCGTTTTACATACTTTCCACTTCCCTTTTCGGCAAGGAACTTACCTTCGGAAACTATTAAATTACCTCGCAAAAATACATACTCAATCTTGCCATTAACTTTTAAGCCTTCATAAGGATTATAGTCCACATTCATATGATGAGTTGTCGAAGAGATTGTTCTCTCCTTTTCCGGATTTAAAATATAAATATCAGCATCCGCACCGGGAGCAATAACTCCTTTGGTTGGAAACATTCCAAATACCTTTGCCGGATTTGTAGAAGTTAAATTTACAAACTGTCTCAAATTTAATCTTCCCTTTTTAACGCCTTCGGAATAGAGAACCGGTATTCTGTCTTCGATACCAGGCAAACCGTTCGGTATTTTGTTGAATGCATTCCGACCAATGGTTTTTTGTCCTTCGAAGTTGAAGGGACAATGATCCGTTGAAACGATTTCGAATTCACCTTCACTTAATGCTTGCCATAAATAATCGTTATCTTCTTTCTTACGCAAAGGTGGTGAGCAAACATATTTAGCTCCCTCGAAATCCGGGAGTGATAATTTCTCATCATCAAGCAATAGATATTGCGGACATGTTTCGGAAAGAACCTTCAAGCCTTTGGCTTTTGCTTCAATAATTCTTGTCATACCAAGGGCAGAAGAAACATGAACTATATAGGGAACTGCGCCGGCTGAATTTGCAAGCAATATTGCTCTATCTATAGCGTCGGCTTCCAATTCTGCCGGTCTGCTAATTGCATGATATTTGGGCTCCGTTTTGCCTTCGCTCAATAAATTTTTCACATTGAAATCAACCAAATCCCCAATCTCTGCATGGACACCAACAAGAATACCTTTTCTTCCGCAAACCTCCATCACCTTATAAATTTCATCGTCTTCCAGTTGGAGTATATTCTTATAAGCCATATATACTTTAATGCTTGTTATGCCCCACTCCGGCAATTCTTCAATCTCTTTCAAAGTACGGTTATTTGCTTCCACCACGGCCATGTGAAAACCATAATCGATTACAGCCTTACCTTCGGCTTTTCCCATCCACTCATCGAATGCTTCTTTTAATGTCCCTTCTTTATTTTGTGTTGCAAAGTCGATGTGGGTTGTTGTTCCGCCAAAAGCGGCAGCAACATGACCGGTATAAAAATCATCGGAAGAAACAGTTGAACCGACATCCAAATCCAAATGAGTATGTACATCAATTCCACCGGGCAAAACTAATTTGCCCGATGCATCAATTATCCCAGCACCAACAATCGATTTTAATTCGCCAATCTCTTTTACCTTACCGTCTTCAATTAAAACGTCTGTTTTCGAAATGTTATCTTCTGTTACAACTATGCCATTTAATATTACGGTTTTCATAATCATTCCAAATAATTATGAAAGTAAAATAATAAAATGAAAGAAAAGATGTGAAAAAAGGCGCCCCCCCGAAACCGGAGTCCCGGAGGAGCTTGTCTAACTAATAGAGGTCCAAACTTAATCCAGCCCTTATCCATCTGTTTGGCAATCGAACTCCGTTTACGTCCATATAATCAATGTCGAAAAGATTAATTGCGGAGAAATGGATTGTGAAAGCATTGTATTTTCTACTCAATTTTAAATCGGTAATGAATGCATCTTCAAAATTATATCTGTCTTCGTATCTGAAAAACCAGTTCAACTTTACATCGAACGGAAGGTCATTCGTTATCGATAATGTGGCTTGATTTCTTAAATATTCAAGGGCATAACGGCTATCAAACTCCTCGTCTTTCTTATCGGAAACCAGATATGTATAGCCAAGAGAAACTCTTGATACAAACGGAATAAATTCTTTTGTGATTAAATTTAGTTCGAACTCAACTCCGTTTGTTTTTACACGTGTGATATTTCTTGCTTTCCATTTGTCTGAAGGATCGAGTCTAATCCAATCAATTATATTTTTACCGTCGTTGTTGAAAAATGCAACCGAGGCAAATACTTTATCTGATATATATTTCAGTCCAATTTCAGAATTCAAAGTTTCCTCACTTTCCAAATCGGCATTACCTTCCGTAGCCGGATCGTTATAATATAAATCGGTATAACTCGGCACTCTGAATGCTTTACCTATGGAGGCGAAAAGCGAGAAATTTTCTCCAAAGGAATAATTAACATCAAA
>CAZULK010000076.1:0-12623 GCA_964621225.1 uncultured Melioribacteraceae bacterium
AATGAGTAATTAAACTATCCAATTACTATGCTTCGGAAATCTAATTTCCAAGCAGATACATATTTTTTGTATCCAATCCTTTCGAGAATTGTTTTAATACAAATTTATTTTTTAATATTCAGATTATTTAAAATCATTCATGCAAAAAATATTCTTTTTAGAAGGAATTACTCCTACTATTTGTGAATCATGACTTTATTTTACTAATACCATTTTTCTTATCGATTGATGGTTCCCGCTTGTGAGACTATAGAAATAAATTCCCGACGAAAGATTTTCCGCATTAAATTCAACCTCATACTCACCCGCATCAAGTTTGTCGTTGATTAATGTTTTTACCAGCCTGCCTAAAACATCATAAATTCTTAAGACGGTTGTGTGGTTTGCCGAATTACCTTTTGGAATGGAAAATTTTATTTTCGTACTCGGGTTAAAAGGATTGGGCGTATTTTGAGATAAGAAAAACTTTGAGTTCTCATTTGTAAAATCAACCTCTACGATATCAGAATATTCAAAGTCGCCGTTGATATCGATTTGTTTTAATTTATAGCGGATTTTAGTCTTGTTGGCAACAGCGGGATCATTATCTACAAATGAATAGGATTTCGGACTGTTGCTATTTCCCGAGCCGGGGACAAATCCAATCTTTTCCCAATTATGCGATTTCCCCCCTATTCTTGTAATTTCAAATCCGTAATTATTTACTTCTGTTGCTGTTTCCCAATTTAGTATCACATCTTTACCATGCTTCAATGCTGTAAAAGTGGTTAACTCCACTGGCAAAGCGCCACCATTCCCGGCACCAAACGAAACCGCAACCGGGGAACCGAACACGCTTCCTCCAACACCGTTATTTCTGTATTCAACTCCTTTTGTGCCCCATTTATTTTCTATTCCAATCAACGCATCATTCCCTATTGAAGCAGGAAGCGGAAATGTGCTTTCCAAATCGTTATATTGGAACACTATACTGCCATCTGAATGAAGTATCATTTGAAATGTAATATCATCGGAAGGATTCGATTTGGGACCGTAGTGATACCATGTGGCATAAAATGCATTACCAAAAATTCCGTAATATACTTGCGATTTTGCATTAACGCTGTCCAAATCCATCATTAATCCTGCAATTAAATTATTTGGTGCAGATGTTGAAGGTAGAGATGCACTAGCACCCGTTCCCGAATATCCACTTCCGAATGTTATAGCGCCGTTGCTTGAAATGTAAAGTTGGGAATAATTAATTCCGAAAAACGGAAATTGAAATCCCAAATTTATCGGACCGAAATAGCCGTCATCCCTATTTCCGGAGCTCCAATTTCGAATTGCCGTCATCCCCGATGTATCAACCCAAGAATATGTTGGCTGTTGCAATGAAGATGCTGCAGCCGCGGGAGTTGAATTCACAAAAAAGTATCCGGGCGCAGACAATCCGCCGCCACCGAATTCGAAACTCGATCTTGTTTTAAAACTCCAAATCGGAATATGATTTACCGAGGGTTCACCGTTTGCATTATAAGGCACAATCGCCCAGTAATATGTTCTTCCGGTATCCAAGTTCGATGCAACGGTATAAGTTGTTAAATTCCCCAGGTCGGTACCGTTTTCTATATCCGTGGGCAAAATACTACCGGAACCATCTGTTCCAAAATAAATCCTAAAACCATCCGGAGCAGCTGCACCGCTATCTTCCCATCTTAGTTGTGGTGTAAGCGGAATATCTATATCTCCGGAAATAGGATAGACATTATACGAAGGTGCAGGAGGTTGTCCCGCTGTATTGTCAACACCGTAATGAACATTTCCGCCTCCCCCGACACGCCAGAAGTGTGATCTGTCCATAGCTATAATTTTACTGTATCCAAAGGATGTCATATTATCGCTCATATCGCTCCACATCTGTCCCTCGTCTGTGGTATAGTAAACACTTCCGTTATTTCCAACACAATAAATATTGGTTGGATTTACAATAATCAAATCACTAATTGGATTAGTAATAGTAATTCTGGCATTGGTGGAATCCCAAGTTAAGCCGGCATTTGTAGTTTTAAATACGTGCATTTCAGATGAAGCTGCAAACCCAGTCTTGCCATCATCCTCAAAATCGACGGAAGAGAATGGGGTTATGGTATTGGAAGTGACGGGGCCCCAAGTCTCCCCCCCGTCCTGCGTTCTGTATATTCCGCCATTTACTCCTACCGCAACAAGAATATTAGCCGTAATAATATCCAAATCATTGATAGAATAAATGTTGTTTGCCGTATAGGTTGTCCAATTCACTCCGCGGTCGGTAGTCTTTGCTATATATCCCATTTCCCCATTGCCGCCTACTACCCAACCTATATCTTCATCAAGAAATTTAACCTTGTTTAGTGTTTCGTTAAAATCTGTTTTGGTCCAGGTTGCCCCTCCGTCCATAGTGCTAAAAAAGACTTGGTTTCCACAAATATATCCCACGGTATCGGACGGGAAATAGATATCATAAAGATCATATGATGTATTTAGTTTGGAAGATTCGTTAGTCCAGGAAACGCCGCCATTATATGTTCTTATCATCGTCCCCGAATTACCGACTACAATACCATTATTTCTGTCAAAGAAATGAGCTCCGTTCAGATATTCCCTTGTTACAGTAGCAATTTGGGAAGTCCAATTGGTTCCCCCGTCTGTAGTTTTATAGATAACTCCTCCGTCACCTACAACCCAGCCGGTATCAGCGTTTGCAAAAGAACAGCCATATAGATTAAAAGAGCCGTTTCCAACCGTGGTATATGTCCAATTTCCTCCCGCATCGGTAGTTTTGGCAACTATACCGTTTTCACCGGAAATGAACCACGTATTTGCAGCAGCGAGGTCCATATCGTACATAATTCCACCGAAAGCAACCGTGGGTAATCCGGTTACATTCCAATTACTCCCTCCGTCGGTGGACCTGATTGCATCAGAAGTTCCTAACATCCAGCCATTCGACACATCGGTAAATTCTATATCGAAGAAAATCTTTCCTTGAAAATTCACAGAAGCTTCCGAAATGTTCCATGTAGCACCGCCGTCTGTAGTGTAACCATAAGTACCATTTGTTCCCGCAACAAATCCCTTGCTTGCGTTAACAAAATAAATATCCCTTATAAAGGCTGCGCTAGACAATGTTGCGGGATTCTGCACACTCCATGTAGTTCCCTGATTGGTTGTATGATAAATTACGCCGTTTTGCCCTCCAATCCAGCCATCGGCACTATTGATAAAATCCACAGCCATCATATCTCCGACAATAGTTGCATCGTTTAAAATAGTCCAGCTGTTTGCCGAATCCCTCGAAACTGCAACGGTTCCATGGGTTCCAACTGCGCATAAAAATCCGCCTGCAAAATCCACATCATAATAATTGGAATTGCTCGCTGCTCCAGCCGTGTTCCAAGTTGTCCCACCATTCGATGTGGAAAATAATCCACCGTTAGATCCAACTGCAACTACAATCTGGGAATTTATAGCTACAACATCCTGAATTTGGTCCTGCAATTTTGGATGTACTCTTGTCCAACTTATCTGTCCGAACAGTTCTGCAAAAGTAAAAACTAACAATACAACTATCCGTTTCATAATTTCTCCTTTATTAAATGCTTTGCATCATATTTCATATACTAGATGCAAAACCACTCGATTTTCCATAAATCCATCAAAAAAAACCGGATGCCCAATTTTAGTTGACCCCTAACATTATTTGAGTTTTTTTGGAAGATATTCCTTATTTTTCAAAAAATTATTCTAGTGTTTATGACTGAATCTGACCTATTACTAAAATACAGACAAACACATCATCAAAAGTTCATATCGGAAATTTTTTCCAATTATTCTCATCTAATATTCTTGGTATGCTTAAAATATCTTGGCAACAGGGAAGAAGCAAAAGATGCAGTAATGGATATTTACGAAACCACAGTGGAAAAATTGAAAACGCACGAAGTTCACAATTTTAAAAGCTGGATTTATTCTTTATCTAAAAATCATTGCTTAATGAAATTGAGACAAAGCAAAAAGATTTTTTCTTTAGATGATGAAAATTCTTTCACATTTGTGGAATCTGAGGATTTTTTGCATCAACTAGATAAAGAACAAATAGAAAAAAGAAATGAAATTATCGAGAATGCTATTGCTTCCTTAAATTCGGAGCAACAAAAATGTATTCGGTTATTTTATTTTGAAAAGAAAAGCTATAAGGAAATAGCGTTAGCAATAAAAGAAGATGTTTCGAAGGTAAAAAGTTATCTTCAAAACGGAAAAAGAAACCTGAAACTCATATTGGAAGAAATTTTAGACAATGATGAATAAAGAATTTGACATATTTAGTGGCGGGAAATGCCTGTCATTTCAAGAGTTGATTGATTATAAGAATAATGCATTAAATCGAGATGAACAACATCGGGTTGAAAAACATTTATTAGATTGCCAACTCTGTTCCGATGCCCTGGATGGATTGGATAAGATTTCGCCGGAAGAATTAAGAGAAGACGTTGAACATATTAATCGTAATATAAATCAATCCAATAAGCTTGGAAGAAAAATAATAACCTATGTTTCGGCAGCGGCGATCTTACTTATCGGCATCTCCTTTCTTCTTAATCAATTCGATAAAAACAAAACCGGTGAGTTGTTCGATAAATATTATAATCTCTATCCCGATGTAACACTTCACGAAAGGTCTTCCTCAAACAACTCAACTTTCACGGAAGCAATGAATTATTACAACACGGGCGATTTTGATAAGGCGTTAAATTTATTGATTAAACTTAAAGATGAGAAGAACAAGGAAACAATTGACTTTTACACAGCTTCTATTTATCTAAAAACCAATAATTTGCAAAAGGCAAAGAATATTTTGCTTTCGCTATCTTCCGATACAGCGGGAAATTTTTATTATGAATCTAATTGGTATTTAGCCTTAATTGAACTAAAACTAGATAATATAAGCGAATCAAAAAAATATCTTTCCCGCTTGCATGATTCAGTGGATTACTCTAATTTAGCAAAAAACCTTTTAGAGGAAATAAAATTTTTAGAGTGAACCGGCTATATTATTTAGTATACTTTTTTCTACCGTCCATTCTTCTTTCCCAAAATACAATTGAAAGAAGTACAACTTTCTCCAATCTCCCGTTTTCCGAAAATGAGCTCAGATTTTTAAGTGAGTCCACAGATGCAACAATCATTCTTCGACCGGGAAATAAAAAAGAAAGAATTTTAAGTGACATCGAAAAATATGATATAATTCATTTTGCCACTCACACATTTATAGACAATGACAATCCGCTTAATTCAAGGTTTATCGTGTTCAACTCCGAACAAACTGACTTCGAAGATCAGGCTATGTTTGTTTCCGACATTATGCCGTTAAACCTGAAAGCCAAGCTGGCTGTATTGACCTCTTGTAATACGGGCGTGGGAAAACTTGCCCGCGGAGAAGGAATTTTAAGTATTGCCCGCTCATTCAGATACGCAGGATGTCCCTCCGTTATTATGAGTTTGTGGGAATTGGATGATATTTCCACTTCAAAAATAATATCAGGATTTTATGAGAATTTAAAAGATGGTCTTGATAAAGACGAAGCATTAAGAGAAGCAAAATTAAATTATCTTAAGGAAGCAAATTCAAAAAATTCCTCTCCCCTCTATTGGGCGGGCATAATTTCATCAGGCAGTCAAACCGGATTGACATTCGAAAATGAAATAAATTATAAATCCATTTTTATTGTGATAGTAATAGCTCTTCTTGTTTTATTTGCGGTTAGAAAAAAGCTAACGGCTAAACGGGGCAATGCCTAAAGCGCTTTTTATTTTGTCATCTATTTTATCCTGCTTCAGCAAAATATTCACAGAGTAAACATATCCCACGGTAAATCTTTTTATCAAATAAGGCAACTCTTTGAAATTATTAATTTCATCACATTCTTCAGTTAACAGCGCATCGAACGGTAAGGCGCCTATCTTTCCGTCGGGAATAATCAGAAGTTTTTCGCCTAGCATCGACCTTGCATTTTCCGGGAATAGCGTGTTGAATAATTTATATCCAAACAATTTATAATCATCTAAATTATTATTCCGGATTGCAGCAAGAAAAGAATCAATGTTTGCCTCCAACTTTTCTGCGTTTATTTTTACAAAGAGGTTATCGTTTTTTGTCATTACTATTAAATATAAATCGTTTTCCGCAATTAGATAATTCAATATCGATCTCCCGGCAGATATCATTTTCTTAACCGAATCCAATTCAATTTTATTTGTGATGGCACCAAACTCTTTTGCGCTTTTATAATTTTTATTGATATACTTATTCAATGAGTCCAGTTTGACTATAACATTATCGAGTGAATTCTCCAGATCTTTTCTCTCTTTACCATCCGTAATTTCATATTTTAATTTTCTTCTAAGTGATAATTTTTGCCGGAGTAATTCATTTTCTTCATTCAATATTCTTTCTGGCACACCGGAAGTAGAATAAAATTTTTTTAGGTTTATTTTTTCTTGCAAAGATAGAGCCCGGGCAGACTCAAACAGACTTAATGCCTTAGTTAAGTGATTAATGTCTTTTGTATCGGTATATAATTGATACTCAGCATAAACACCATGCTCCACAATTCTTCTAATTTTATTTGAAGATAATTGCTTCGATTCTTCTCCAGATAGCTGATGATAAATTCTTTCTAATTGTTTTAATGCTGTTTCCGAATAGTATGTTATTTTAGCCAATAATTCAGTTGACTTATCATCCCGGTATATTTTATTTAAACTTAATATTCCCAATTCTATATTATCAATAAAGTAGTCTATAAATGCATCTGTTGAATAATTATTAGCTAAAGTTCCATTATTCAAGTCTTTAATCTGTGAATCAATTTCCGCTATCACTTTATCGAATTTATTCTGTTTAAATAAAATTGATAATTTTATTTGCTTGGCATATAGAACCCATTCCCGGTCATATAAGTTGCTAAAATATTCAATGTATTTATCCAATTCATTTGGATTGATGAAGTATAAATTGCCCTCGGTTATTGCCTGATATTTAATTAAAACCATTTTTTTAAGATATACATCTCCTGAAGGAAGATTTGAGATTATTTTAATTGCTTCATCGGCAACGTTAGAAGCTTTTGCAAACTGACCGGCTGCAGCATAAAAATTAATTTTCAACTGATAAAATCGAAAGTAATCGAACAAACCGGGATTTTCAATTTTTTTAAACAAGGCATCTATTCTATCAATTCTTTTCTTAGCTTCTTCAAATTGTTTCAAGTGAATGTATGAATACGCAAGATTGCTATAATTGTCGAGCAAGCTTCTGATTGATTTTTTTGACTTGCGTTCTTTGATGTTTATCGATTTGTTTAAATATGATATAACCTTTCGGTAGTCACCTATATCCAAATATGCATTTGCGATATTGTTATAAAGCGCTGCAACGTAAGGATGCTCTTCTCCGATAGTGTTCTTAAATATAGTTAATGCCCTGTCATACTCAGTTTGCGAGGAATCGTATAATCCGAGGTCTAGAAGTAATCCCGCTCTATTTAGATGAATACTTCCCGTTAAAGGATGATTTTCTCCAATGGTTTTCATTTGAATTATTAATGCAGAATCGAAACAGACTAAAGATTTTTGTAATTCGAACGTATTGATATAAATATTTCCCAAATTCATATAAGTTGAAGCAACGCTTTTATCGAAAAGACCTCTTTTTTTTCTTAATCTTAAAGCATTTCTAAGATATACTTCCGCTTTTTCAAAATCGGATTTTATATGATATAATACCCCAAGATTATTATAAACATCGCCAATCAACGGATCATCCGGCGAAAGTTTAAGCTTTCTGATCTCAAGGGCTTTCATCAAATGCTTTTCGGATTCGGCTACTTCTTCAAAATCTTTATAGAACAATCCGAGCAAATAATGTGTTTGCGCAATCGATAAATTTAAAGTGTCGTCAGCCCTTGAATTAATTATAAAATTAGAATCCAAATAAGCTTTTGCAGAATCGTAATTGCCCAATTTTCTATAAGATGCGGCAATAAGATTATATGCATCGATCGAGTCTATTGAACTCAGTTTCGATTTATTATTGTCGAGGAATTCGAAAAGCAATGACTTGCACTCGGAGAATTTACCCGAAGAAAACAAGCTGTCTGCCATACTGACAGTATCTTGCTTTCCGGAAGATAAACCGGTAAAGTCTCCCCTATCGTTCTTATCCGTATTTTGACAAGCAACAATTAAGAAAATTGTCAAAAAAAGTATTATTTTATTCAATTCACCCCACCGAACATCTCAGATAGTACAAAGATATTCAAATAGAGTCTTCCGTTCAAATTAAATTGTTAATTTATATTTAAATTATGATTCACTATTTTGATAGTATCATCTTCCTAACGATTGTACCGTTTCCCGAAACAAGTCTGTAAAAATATATTCCGCTCGATAAATTGTTTCCATTAAATTTCACAATATGTTTTCCCGCACTCATTCGTTTGTCATCTAAAATTATTTCCACAGTTTCTCCTAGTACATTACTTACATCAAGAGTAACATTGCTTGCTTCAATCAGACTAAACTCAATATTTGTCGATGGATTAAATGGATTGGGATAGTTTTGTTTCAGATAAAACTCCTTTGGTTTCAAATCAACATCGTCATTCGAAGTTGTTAAAAATGTATTAACGCAAATTGAAGGGCTCTCGCTTGTGGTAGTCATTGGATCTCCAATCAGACTATAGTTAATTACAGTGGTAAAATTATTCGGCTGCATAGAAAAGTCCGAATGAACGGCTCTTTTAATTACAGTTGATCCGGCATCGTTTCCATGGACATAAGTCCAATACTGTTGAGTATCCGGATCATAATAACCGCAAGGTACTCCTCCTTCGTGTGTCAAAACACCGTTAATCGAAGAAATAGGGACATAACTTCCGTGAAGTGAATCGCCATGATAAGCCAAAGTATTTGCACCCTGGGATATATAAAGAATATATTGAGAACCATCGTAAAATATATCAGGATCTGAAGCGGATGCCGGTGATTGCTCCAATTGTATTTCGGCTCTATGCCCATCCTGCAATCTAAACATAGTTCCGTCCGAACCGTCAATTTCAACTGCAGAATCAAAATATTTTGTACAAGGAAGAGTAGGACATCCGGCAGGATCCCCCGTTGATCCTGTGGAATTTAAGAAGAACAAGACAATTCTGCCTTGATCATCAATTATTGCAGAAGGGTCTACATATTGGACGGGTTGATTGTTTTTATCAAAAATTTCGACAAACGTTTGATCGGAATCCCATGTATCAGTTAATCTATCATATCTTTTCACACCCCTGGGAGAAAAAATATAAAGTTTTTCTCCCCGTATTATTACATCGGGCACACTGGTTTGGTATGGTTCAAAATTAGGAACTAATGACCAGTTTTCACCATCATCGGATTCCACCAAATGTGTGATATGGTCAGAAAATCCGTTGCAATTAGCATCGCAAGTGTGATAGGCCATTATATATTTTTTAGTGAATGGTTGCGCCTTAGTCGTTATAGAAATAACAAAAAAGATCGCGAATATTATTTTTATGTATGTACTTTTCATTTTAGCCTCAAGGTTTATTTCATTATCACCATCTTTCTGGAAGCCCTGTAGCTTCCTGCACTTAAAGTATAAACATAAATTCCGGAAGATAGACCTTTGGCATCAAAACTTACTTCATATTGTCCTGCAGATTTATATCCTTCGAAAAGGGACGCAACTTCATTTCCCAATATATCATATACTTTCAATGTTGTATAAAGTCCTGATGTCGATTCTCCGGATTGAGGAATAGTAAACTTAATTTTTGTTGTTGGATTAAAGGGATTGGGATAGTTTTGTTCGATATCGAATTTCATTATTTTTTGATTATTCTCGGATACATCCGTTGTTTTAATTCCGATTAGCTTTAACAGAATTACTGACGGAGAAGACATGTTTTGCAACACAAGTTCGAGTGAATCCCCTGCCGGATAATAATAGCTGGATTCTGCGAACCGGCTGCTGTCGTTTGTTAAATATTGAGTAACTTGAATGGAATCGTAAGTAGCCCAGGGTAAATTACGGAATTTAACTCTGTATGTATCGTATTCACTCTTAAAATTAGATATAAGCGTATAGCATGCATCGTTCGCTTCAGTTTTGGAAGCCATTATCATTAAGTTAGTTGTATCCTTTGTCATCGTAACTTCGTCCGTTATAAATTCTGACCCCTTTGCATCTATTTGTAGCGGTGCTTCGTCGGCCATTAAAGAAAACGATTTGAATCCCAAGCCGGTATATGTATAACTGGGTTCACCGTTTACATCGTCATTCAAAAGATTCATAAATGTATTTCCCCTGTACATTATAAGCCTATCCAATGGAGAATTTTGAGCGGTAATAAGCATAGAAGCAAACCAAGAACAGCCTTTCATATTATCAAAATTATTATTATCGCTGGCACCCAAATCTATATTTGTTTCGGTTATGATGTTTTCCACATCATTAAATCCAAGACTATCGAGTATTCCCCTCATGTATTCGGCATAATATTTAACCGAATAAGGGTTATGCTGTCTGTATAAATGCCAAGAAAGAAAATCGAGGGGAACATTATGATTTTTACAATAAGTTAAAAAATCGAACATCCATTGACGACCCGTGGTAACGGAACCGGAAAGCAATCCCGGTCCTCCGATTTTTAAATCCGGATTATAGTTTTTGAATTTGTTTGCAACCGCTTCATACATTCTGTAATAAGTTGTCGGAGGAAGACTTTGATTCCAGAACCCGCCATCCGGTTCTGTCCATACATTCCAATACTTTATATTATAATTGTAACCGTTATCCCAGCCGTCATTAAAATGCATCGCCGTACGGAGAAACACTTCGCTGATATTATTATAAGTAGTATCTCCATAATCATACGGAGGATCCCAATAGGGTGATTTTTCTGTTAAATTAAAACTTATACCCAACCTAAAGAATGTTTCAAAGCCACCGGTAAAATTTTTAGTAATAATATGATCGGTAGATGCCCAATTATAATGAGCCGGATCGGTCGGATCAAAACTAGGATTGATCGTATCCCCAACAAAAAAATCTGTGTACTCGGGGAAATCACAAGGACCGTAATAATCATTTGTTCGAATCATTTTTATCCGGGCATCTTTGTAGCCCTGCAAAGCGTTGCCCGGTCCGGCAGTAACGTTTGCCAGCGGTTTCATTGGTGCTACGAATTTTGAGAAATCTACAGAGAAGGATTTTATTGTTTGAGAATAAAGTAATCCAAAAGATGAGATTACCATCACGGAGAGAATTTTTCTGAACATAAATACCTCAAATTAGTGAATTGCAAAAACAGTAGAGGTTAGAATTATTTGGCGGGCTAAAATAACATCTAACATCTCATTCAAAATTAATACAATTAAATAAATTTATCGTGCTTAAAATCACAATCAGTTTACAATAGAAATATTTTATATTATCGTATTTCTTAGGATTTTATTTAGGTTGGTTATTTTATATTAAAACAAAAAATAAAATGGTTCGTCTTAATTGATTGAGTTTTCTTAAATTAAACAATAAAATATTTTATTAATCACTATCACAGAGGATGGTTCACAATGAAAAGAGTCTTCTTAACAGTTACACTATTACTCACATCGGTAATTCTTTTTGCACAAGATGCAAGAAAAATTGAATTCACCGAATACGATCTGGATAACGGTCTTCATGTTATTCTACACGAAGATCATTCAACTCCTATAGTAGCCGTTTCCGTGTTGTATCACGTCGGTTCAAAAAACGAAAAACCGGACAGAACGGGATTCGCCCACTTTTTTGAACACCTTATGTTCGAAGGTTCAAAATATATTGAACGGGGACAGTATGATAAGATAGTTCAAAAAGCCGGCGGCACTTTAAACGCCAACACATCATTCGACAGAACATTCTATTTCGAGATTTTACCCTCCAACCAATTGGAATTAGGATTATGGTTGGAATCCGAAAGAATGCTCCATCTTAAAATTGATAGCATTGGAGTGGAAACCCAAAGAAAAGTAGTAAAAGAAGAAAGAAAGCAAAGATTAGACAATCAACCTTACGGATCTGTGCTTGAACAAACTTTTTCTCATGCATACAAAGTACATCCTTATAGATGGACTCCCATCGGTTCGGCACAATATATTGATCAGGCAACTATTGACGAATTCATGGAATTCTATAAAACATATTACGTTCCGAATAACGCTACGTTATCAATTGCCGGGGATATTAATATTGACCAGGCAAAAGAATGGATTGAAAAATATTTCGGAACAATTCCAAAGGGGAACACCGAAATTGTAAGACCCAATGTTGTAGAACCCCCTCAAACCGCTGAAGTAAGGGATACTGTTTGGGACAACATAAGACTACCTTTGGTTTTACAAGCCTATCACATTCCGGCACAGGGTACTGAAGATTATTATGCAATTAATATGTTAACTACATTGTTGTCCGACGGTCGCAGTTCCAGAATGTATAAATCCCTTGTTGACAAAAAACAGTTGGCACTTCAAGCGGGATCCTTCCC
>CAZULK010000077.1:0-9622 GCA_964621225.1 uncultured Melioribacteraceae bacterium
TTGTCATGCGGATAAATTCCTCATCTTGGGAAGAAAACAAGTAGAGGTCGTTTTCATTTTTTAGTAAAAATTTGTTGTACGCATCATCATGCAAAAGGGCTCTTTTCAAATCGAAACCTTCCGGAAGCAATGCTTCAAATTTTGAATAATCGAAAAGTAAAGTAGTATCTTTGCCGTCCACACTGATTGCAGCAGGATTTCCTTCAACATTGGATATATAGTGTTCGGAATCATGCCAACCTCTTATTTGTGGCAATTGATTGAATAACGAACTGCCACCGAATGAAAGAATATCCCTTGTGGTTAGCTTTTTGTCTTGTGGTAAAATCAATGAAACGGAAAGAATAAGAAATGAAACGATAAAAGTATGTTTTTTCATTTGCGCTCCTATTAATTATCTCTCTAAACTTTTTTATTAGATGAACGAATATATACAAAAGTTCATATAAAATGGTCATTCACTATTTTATTTATTTATTCTTTTTAATATATTGATTAGAAAATCTTAAGGTGACGAGCATGTCCAAAATTAAGTCTCCCATAGCGCTAGCTTTACAACTTGCGGTTTTAATTTTTACAACTGAGTTGTTAATAATGGTGATCTTCACCAAGATAAACTTTTCCTCCGGTTTTTTAGAATCCATACTCGATTCCACAATATTACTGCTTGTTATTTTCCCGGGAATATACATCTTTATGTTCAAGCCTTTGAAAAGAACGGTCGAAAGACAAAATGAATTACTTCGACAATTGGAGGAAGCTAACGAAAGGATACGATTACACAACATTGAGCTGGAAGAGAAAGTAGAAGAAAAAACAAAAAGCTTGAGGGAAAGTGTAGAAATACAAAGTGCCATTAATTCATTGCTCAATCTGTCAGTAGAAAGTATGTCACTCGAAGATTTGAACGAACATATCATAAATAATTTTATAAAACCAAGTTGTGCTCAAGATATTTCAGGAATTGTTCTTCTCACTTTCGATAAAGAATCTCCTGTAGGGTGTAAACTTGATTATTATGGTTTGGGTGATTGCTCAATTGAATTTAACAAAATCAGTAATAGTAGTGATCCTGTTTCGACATTCGAAGAAAATTTCACCAAATGTAATTTGAATTATAAATTATATTCAACAAACATAGAGCAAAGATTTTATTCTTTTCTTTACCTGATAAGCAAAAATAATACTTTTCCTAAAAAATTAGATGAGTTTGCAAATATCTACATCACCCTTATAAGCAATTTACTTCAAAGATTATCTTTGAGGGAAAACATAAAAGAAGAAAAGGAAAAAATAACTAACATTTTGAATAATGTCCTCACGGGTGTAATAACAATAAACAACAAAGGTATTATTCAATCGTTTAACAAATATGCCGAAAAATTATTTGGTTACGAGCAGGAAGAAGTAATCGGGAAAAATTTAACGATCTTAATGCCGGAACCTCACAAAAGCAATCATGACGATTATATTAAACATTATTTTGATGCCGGTGTGGCAAAAATAGTGGGACACGAATTAAGAGAATTAGAAGCCGTTAAAAAGAACGGGCAAAAATTCCCCATAGAATTATCGGTAAATAAATTTAATTTTTCGGGTGAAACTTATTTTGTAGGCTCAATTGTAGATATCACACAAAAGAAAGAAGCCGAATATGAACTGCATCTAAGGAAAGCGGGAATCGATGCTGCTGCGAACTCAATTGTAATTACAGATAAGGATGGAATAATTCTTTATATTAATTCTGCATTTACAAAGCTTACCGGTTTTACAAAAGAGGATACATTTGGTAAAAAGACAAATATTTTAAAATCCGGGAAACATACTCAATCCTTCTACGAAGAATTGTGGAATACAATTTTAAGCGGCGAAATCTGGACCGGAAGAATGATAAACAAAAAGAAAAACGGTGAACTCTATACCGAAGAAATGACAATCACTCCGGTTAA
The DNA here is from genome assembly GCA_964621225.1 of uncultured Melioribacteraceae bacterium. GTDB lineage: Bacteria > Bacteroidota > Ignavibacteria > Ignavibacteriales > Melioribacteraceae > CAYNUJ01. Next base: position 1,950 of record CAZULK010000077.1, read on the forward strand.
AAACAAAGAAGGAGAAATAATTAATTTTATCGCCGTTAAGCAAGATAAAACACTCGAAGTGGAAAGGGAAAAACGAATAGCCAATTACACTAAATTATTGGAAAGGCAAAAAGACGAATTGGAAAAACTGGCAGAAGAACTGAAAGAATCAAATTTACAAAAGGATAAGTTTTTCTCTATTATTGCCCACGATCTTAAATCTCCCTTTTCCGCTCTACTTGGATATACACAAATATTGCTTGAAGAGTTTGATGAACTTTCGAACGAAGAAATAAAAACATTTACCGAGTCAATTTCCAGAGTTACAAGGAATATTTATCAACTAATACTCGACTTGCTGGATTGGGCAAGGTTGCAAACCGGAAGAATGGAAATAATGCAAACCGATTTTAATTTGTACATTCTAGTTGCCGAAACAATAAATCTTTTGAAACCGGTAGCAGAGGAAAAAAGGATTAAATTAATTTATTCCGGAGAAAAAGATTTATCCGTTTTTGCTGACGAAAATATGATTAAAACAGTAATACGAAATTTGATTTCCAATGCAATAAAATTCACGAACCAAGGAGGCGAAGTTAAAGCTTCCATTCAAAAAAATGAAGATAAAATAGAAGTTTGCATTGAGGATAACGGTGTCGGAATGACAGAAGAAGAAGTTTCGAAATTATTCCGTTTGGATACCCACCATACAACCCAAGGCACGGCAAACGAAAAAGGCACTGGCCTGGGATTGTTACTTTGTAAAGAAATGATTGAAAAAAACGACGGGGAAATTTGGGTTGAATCGTCCAAAGGGAAAGGCTCAAAATTTTATTTTAATTTACCGGTTCATGGGAAAAAATAGAAAGGTAAAGTTATGAGATTCAATATAAATTCAGAAATAGTTCTGGAATCTTTAATAAATAGTTTTAGCGAAGTTGTAATTTTTGCATTGGATAATGAATACAGATATTTAGCTTTCAACGATCTTCATAAGAATGTAATGAAACAAATTTGGGGAGTTGATATCTCCATAGGACATTCGATGCTCGATTATATAAAACGGGATGAAGATAGAGAAAAAGCTAAAATCAACTTCGACAGAGCCCTAAACGGCGAAAGTTTTGTGCTAAACGAAGTCTATGGCGATGAAAAACTGAAAAGAGCCTATTACGAAGATCATTATGCCCCGATTTTTGATGATAATGGAAAGGTTATCGGTCTGACTGTTTTCCTAACTGAAGTTACGGAGAGAATTTTAAGAGAAAAGGAACTGAAAGAATTAAATGAAAATCTCGAGCGTTTAGTAAAAGAAAAAACCGAAGAGTTAAAGCAGAGTGAAACCAAATATAAACAGCTGGTGGAACTTTCCCCGGATATTATCGGAATTCATCAGGACGGAAAAATAATCTACGTTAATTCGATTGCAGCTTCCCAAATGGGTGCCGCATCATATATAGATCTTATCGGTAAAAGTGCGCTCGAATTTATTCACCCCGAAAGCCGCAAGTTGGCAGCCGAAAGAATTTCTAAATTATACAATGGAGAAGATTTTGTCCCGTTCGTAAAAGAAAAATTCATTCGTTTGGACGGAAGTACATTCTGGGGTGAAATAGCTGCCAAAAGAATAATGCACAATAACAAACCGGCCGTTATTTTTTACATACGGGATTTAACAAAAATTTTGGAGGCCGAAAGAGAAAGAGAATCAATTCATAATATCTACAGGGCAGCAATCAGAAATATTTCCGGCGTTCCATACAAATTCAATTTAGCTTCCAATACTTACGAATTTATTGGCGATAGGATTGAAAAACTCACAGGTATAAAAGCAAAAGATTTTACTCCTGATAAATTAAAATCTAGGATATTAGAAACCGTACACGATAATAAATTCTCCGGGCTTACAACAGAAGAAATAAGAGAGAAAGTCTATAGCGGCGAAATTGAAAATTATAATGCAGATTATAAAATAAGGACAACTAACGGATTAGTTAAATGGTTAAACGACAGTTCGGTTACAATTAAAAACGATAATGGAGAGGTCATTGGGTTCCTGGGAATATTACAGGATATAACCGACAGGAAGACATTCGAAATAAAGATTAGGGAAAGTGAGGATAAATTCCGTAAAGTTACCGAAGAGTCGAGCGATGGGATTGTTATTGTAAACAGTGACGGGAAAATATTGGAATGGAATAAAGCCGAAGAAATAATAACCGGTATAAAAGCTGAAGATGCTAAGGGGAAATTCATTTGGGATGTTTCTTATGAATTGGCTCCCCCTAAGCTCAAATCAGACAAGATGAAAAATTTGCTTTATCAAACTGCCATTTCGGCTATTCGAGGAGAAAACAAAAAATTCTTCAATCTGAATGAATATTCTTTATTTTCTAAAGATGGAAAAGAAAAATATGTTCAAACATCAAGCTTCAGGATTATTTCGGAAGGGGAACCGTTGCTTGTAATATTCATGAGAGACATAACAGAGAAAGAAGAGATAAAGAGGAATTTGCAACGCTCCATACAAGCTGCCGAAAAGGCGGAAGCATTAAAATCCGAATTCCTTGCTCAAATTTCTCACGAAATAAGAACACCCATTAATGTAATTCTCTCCTTTGCAGATCTTATCCGTTCTGATGTAGAAGATAAAATAGACCCGAATTTAGCTTACGGATTTACGGCGATGCGCAATGCCGGAAATAGATTGATCAGAACAGTGGATTTGATTCTGAACGTTGCCGAAATACAACGGGGAATTTACGACTATAGACCGGCAAACCTTGATATAACAGACACGATAAGAAAAATTATTGTTGAAGAGGGTGTTTACGCCACTCAAAAAGGAATTCAATTAAACTTGGTAGCTCCGGATGATGCTCAAATTGTTTACGCAGATGATTATTCCGTAACACAGATATTCAAAAATTTAATTGATAACGCTGTTAAATATACCCACGAAGGTAAAGTTGATGTGATTATTGAAGAAGAAGACGGACATATCCTCGTTCACGTTAAAGATACCGGGATAGGCATTAGCGAAGAAAATTTGGAACGAATATTTAATTTATTCGAGCAAGAATATGAAGGTTACACTAGAAAATTCGAAGGGAATGGTTTGGGATTGGCTTTAACACGTGAATACTGTAAATTGAACAATGCAGATATTTCGGTTGTAAGCAAAAAGGACGAAGGAAGTACTTTTACTGTTAAATTTTCCAAATCAAATAAATGAAATTCAGAACTGAAATAGATATTCCCGGAAAAGAAAAAATCATTACTCCGGAGACGATAATCTTTTCCGCGGGTTCCTGCTTTGCGGGAAATATAGCTGCTAAATTGAAAAGATTAAAGTTTAATATATCTTCCAATCCTTTCGGTGTTTTATTCAACCCGTTATCACTATTAAATATGACGGAAGTTTTAACCGGTAAAATCAAATTGTCGGAAGATGACTTGGTGTTTCACAATGGTCTGTGGAATAGCTTTTATCATAATTCCGAGTTTTCGGGGGAAGATAAAGCTTCAACTCAAAAATTAATAGACCAAACTATTCAAAGGGAATCAAAACAATTCAGTAATTCGGATATTTTTATTTTTACATTCGGTACTTCCTTTGTTTATTTTTGGAAGGAATCGGGATTCCCCGTATCCAATTGCCATAAGATACCTTCCCATAAATTCGAAAGAAGAATGTTAACTTTGGAAGAAAATATAGAGGCAATCGAAAAAATTATTGTGAATATATTATCAATAAATTCGAAAGCAAAAATAATATTAACGGTAAGCCCCGTAAGACACTTAAAAGACGGACTCCATCAAAATCAGCTTAGCAAAGCTTCCCTACTCCTAGCCGTCGATCATATTATACACAAATATGAAAATGTCGACTACTTTCCTGCCTACGAAATCCTTTTGGACGATCTGCGGGATTACAGATTTTATGATGTGGATCTCACTCACCCATCAAATGAAGCAATCGAATACATTTGGGAAAAATTTCAAACATGTTATTTCACTCCAGCTGCAGATGAATTTGCTAAAGAGATGAATGAACTCGCTACATCTTTAGAGCACAGAATATTACACCCCGGCTCGCAGAATTCAAAGGATTTTGCAATCAGCCGGCTTAAGTTGATTGGCAATTTAAATCAGAAATATCCCAATCTAAATTTCGAAAAAGAGGAAGAGCATTTTAACAAAATATTAAATTTCAGCGGTTAGCTCAGTAAACCTTTTATACGGAATTGCCGCAAGACTTTCCGCAGAAAAGGCTCCGTTTGCTAATGAAATCATTGATACTTTTGCCGCAGTCTCTTCGTTGGGAGCTTCGTAAATGTCCATAAAATCATACTTGCCCAATAATGCATAATGTGCAATGAACTTAACTTCGGGACATTTCTCTTTAACTTGCTCCAGCCATTCGCGTCCCATAGCAGGACGGTTTTTCATATCGCGCAGATTTTCGGGAGATAACTTGGTGAAAAGAATGAAGGTTTGCATAATTGCCTCCTATACTATTAAACAATTCGGTATAGGAATTATTTTAACATTTCTTTTACTGTAGAGCCAAAAGCTTGTGGCAGCACAGGTTTTTCGATTATCTCGTTAACACCTAATGATTCGTATTTATTTTTTATTTCGTCGTTCAGTTTACCGGAAACAATAACAACGGGGAGTATATCCGATTGAACTCTTTTTTTTGCTGCTTCTACAAATTGAAATCCGTTCATCAACGGCATTTCATGGTCGGTAACAATTAATGCAGGAATCTCTTTTTCTATTTTTGTTAAAGCTTCGTAACCATTTTCGGCTTCAATTATTTCACACTCTTTGATATTGTCTTTTAATATATCACAAATTAGTTTCCGGCTGGAAAGATCGTCTTCGACCACCAAGACCGATGTGTGGGCTTCGGGAATTGTAAAATGGAATTCCGTTCCTTCATTTTCTTTTGAATAGAACCAAATATTACCGCCGTGTTTTTCCACTATCTCTTTAACCAATGTAAGTCCTAGTCCAGAACCTTTTTCTCCTTCGGTGCCTTCGAGGGAAAACTTCTCGTCAATTTTGAATATTTTATCCTGATGTTCCTCGGGTATTCCCCTTCCTTCGTCTTTAACAACAACTTCTACGGTGTTCTCATTAAACTTGCCTGCAGAAATGTAAATGTTTTTTCCGGGTGGAGTAAATTTAATTGCATTGCTTAACAAATTTTTAACGGCTTGACCAAGCAATCTTTCATCGGCAAAAACATAAATTGAATCGGGAATGTCCAATTTGACGGAAATGTTTTTTCTAATGGCATTTCCTGTAAGAACCGATGTAGCTAAACTGACAATATGATATAAATTGGTTCTGGAAATATTCAAATTGATCTTTCCGGATTGCAATCTCGACCAATCCAACAGATCGTTTATCAATTGCAATTCGTTTTTTGCAGCTTCGTAAATATATTCTAAATATTCTCTTGAATCATCCGATGAAATATCATTCTCTTTCAGTAATATTTCTGAAAAACCGAGTAGCGATGTGAACGGAGCTCTCAGGTCGTGTGAAACAATTGAAATGAATTTATCCTTGGCCGCATTTTTTGCTCTGTACGATTCCTTTATTTTCATCAACGCTTCTTCCCTGTTGATGAAATCGGTAATATTGGTATAAATCGCAAATAGTTGCTTACTGTTTTCCGATACATGTACTGTCAGATTTTTCTTCAGCCAAATCAAATTTCCGTCAGGCTTCTTCAATCTGAAAGTTACTTCAAAATTTGAATCTTCTTCCGCATTCTTGGCTTCCGCAAATATTTTCTTTACTTTAATTATGTCTTCTTCAATAATCAAGGAAGTTAATTTTTTCTCGTCTGTCTGAAGCTCTTCTGCAGAAATTCCGCATATCAATTCAACATTGGGCGAATAAGATATTATATGCTCATCCCCTTCGAATATTTGCAACTCCAAAAAGAAATAATTTGAATTGGTTGCTACTCTGTGAATGAAATCATTGATTTCTCTTGTTCGATTATTATCGATAATAGAGAGAATTTCATTGAAAGATTGTTCATCTTTCGCAAGAGATTTTATTTTTTGAATATCGGAATTATTTAGATTCATGTTTAGTTTATTAATTATTTGCATTCTAATTTACTAAAATAAGCTTAATTTTCCAGAAGATTATAACGATAGCAGAGTTCAACGGAAATAAATTGAATTAGTACTAAAAAGGATTTCAATAAAACTTAAAAACTTAATAAATTTGTTATACTTGATAATTAATAATTTTAGGATGTAAAATGAAAATTCACGAATTCCAAGCAAAGAGTCTATTGAAGAAATATGGCGTTCCTGTACAGGACGGAGTGGCAATTAAAAGAATGTCGCAATTCGATTCCGCGATGAAGAAATTAAAAAAAATGGGTATTAAACAGTGGGTTGTAAAATCTCAAATCCATGCCGGTGGAAGAGGCAAAGGAAAACTTTACGATCCCAAAGACAGAAGCAAATTAATTTTGGAAGGTGGTGTAAAATTTACCACATCCGAAAAGAAGGCGAAAGAATATGCTGAAAAGATGTTGGGAAATATTCTTGTAACACATCAAACCGGTGCTGAAGGTAAAAAAGTTAAAACTCTTTTTATAACCGAAGGGTTGGACTACAAAAAAGAATTGTATTTGGGAATTCTGCTAGACAGGGCAGTATCGAAAAATGTAATCATGGCTTCCACAGAAGGTGGAGTTGAGATTGAAAAAGTTGCTGCTGAGACTCCCGAAAAAATCATTAAAGTTTGGGTTGAACCGGGTGTCGGTTTGCAAGCATATCAGGCAAGAGAGTTGGCATTCGGCTTGAACTTAAGCGGTAATGCATTCAAGGACTTTGTTAAATTTATTATGAAACTTTACAAAGCCTACGAAGATACCGATGCCTCGCTCGTGGAAATCAATCCTTTGGTAATTTCGAATGATGATAGAATCATTGCATTGGATGCCAAAATGAATTTTGACGATAACGCAATGTTCCGTCATCCGGAAATAATGAAATTTAGAGACTTGGCTGAAGAAGACCCGCTCGAAATTGAAGCATCCAAATATAATTTGAATTACATTAAACTCGACGGTAACGTTGGCTGTATGGTAAACGGAGCCGGATTGGCAATGGCAACAATGGATATCATTAAATTAGCCGGCGGTGAACCTGCAAACTTCCTTGATGTTGGCGGAACCGCTAACAAAGAAACCGTTGCCAACGGATTCAAAATCATTCTTTCCGATCCGAACGTAAAAGCAATATTGATAAACATATTCGGTGGTATCGTTCGTTGCGACCGCGTTGCACAAGGTGTTATCGATGCGGTTAAGGAAGTTAAAGTCGATCTTCCTATTATCGTTCGTCTCGACGGCACCAATGCTGAAGAAGCAGCAGTATTGCTTCAGAAAAGCGGCTTGACTTTTGAAGTTGCAAAGACATTAAAAGAAGCTGCAGAAAAGGTAACAAAGGTTATCGCAAACTAATTTTAGGAGCCCCGCATCGTGCGGGGCTTTTTAATTATGCCGAAAGCATCTCTAATTATTTCATTCTACAATAAATTAAATTATCTAAAATTCGTTCTTGCCGGATTGCAAAGGCAAACAACAAACGATTTTGAAATCATTATTGCAGACGACGGTAGTTCTCCGGATGTTGTAAATAAGATAGAAT
>CAZULK010000077.1:9722-12603 GCA_964621225.1 uncultured Melioribacteraceae bacterium
GAAATCATTATTGCAGACGACGGTAGTTCTCCGGATGTTGTAAATAAGATAGAATTACTCAGTTCAAATTTTCCCCTCCAAATAAATCACGTGTGGCACGAAGATAAAGGTTGGAGGAAAAATAAAATATTAAACGAGGCAATCAGAGTAGCAAATTCTGATTTACTTATTTTTATTGACGGCGACTGTATTCCTCACAGTAAATTTATTGAGGAGCATATAAACCATTCAGAACTAAACGTATGCAATACCGGTCGGAGAGTTAATCTATCCGATAAGATAACCGGACTTTTGACCGAAGATAAAATTAAGTCCGGATGGTTGGAGAAAAACACATTTAATTTAATACTTGACGGAATCACTGGAAATTCCGTTGATGTAGAAAAGGGATTTTACTTCAGGAATAAGTTGATTCGTAATTTTTTAAATAAGAAACAACGCGGATTATTGGGATGCAACTTTTCAATCCACAAAAATGATTTCCTTTCTATTAATGGATTCGACGAAAGATACAAAGCCCCTTCAATCGGGGAAGATAGCGATGTTCAATTCAGGCTTGAATTGAAAGGAATAAAAATCAGATCACTAAACAATATCGCCGTTCAATACCATTTGTATCATAAACTCCTCCCTCGTCCCGAAGAGAACTTGAAACTATTTGAACAAGTAAAAAAAGAAAAAGAAGCCTATACCCCATTTGGCATCAACAGGCAATAAATTAAGACCAATCTTTCAATAGCATTTTCATTTCTTTTGTAGATACTCCACAAAGTTTCGTACTCTAAAACCCGAATATTTATTTGCGAACTTGAATATTTTTAAGAGGAATCAATAATTTTCCAAAAAACATTTGCACTTTTTCTATTTTTGCCTTATAATTTCATCCGTAATTTTTATTTTTCCTAAATTTATTAGACAGAAGATGCTGGACACATTAGATATTAAGATATTGGAAATTTTACAACAGAACGGCAGAGCAAAAAGAAATTACATCGCCGAACAGATTGGTCTTTCCGTTCCCTCCCTTTCCGAAAGGATGAAAAAACTGGAAGCAGCCGGAATAATTAACGGATATTATGCCAGAGTTTCCAGGAAGGCATTCGGATACGATATAATGGCTTTTATTACTGTGGTAATGGATTCCTCAAAACATTATCCCAAATTGTACGAAAAAGTTGAGAAATCTGATGAAATTTTGGAATGCCATGCTGTTCTTGGAGAAGGTTCACACATTTTGAAAGCGATAGTAAAAAATTCATCCGACCTCGAAAAATTATTAAGCAAAATCCAATCTTGGCCCGGAGTGGTAAGGACAATCACTAGTTTTGTTCTTTCAACAATTAAAGAGACAACTAAAATAAACATTAAGGAGTAATAAATAATGGCAAAAGCAACATCATCGGTCGATAAAGCATTGGACTTTATCAAAAAGAATAAAATCCAATTTGTGGATTTAAAGTTTATGGATTTCCCAGGTCAATGGCAGCATTTCACTGTACCGGTAAGTGAATTCAGCGCATCTTCATTCAAAGACGGATTCGGATTTGATGGTTCTTCCATCCGTGGATGGAAAAAAATTAATGAATCTGATATGCTTATTATACCCGATCCCGACTCAATGTTTTTCGATCAATTTATTGAAGCTCCAACAGTAAGTTTTATTTGTGACGTTCACGAACCGGCAACCAAGGAAAAATATTCCCGCTGCCCCAGAAGTATTGCACAAAAAGCTATCGCTTATCTAAAATCAACAGGAATTGCGGATACGGCATATTTTGGTCCGGAAGCAGAATTTTTTGTATTTGATGATGTTAGGTTCGATTCAGCCCCCAATAGCTCATTCTATTTTGTTGATTCTGCAGAAGGTCGTTGGAACACCGGAAGAGAAGAGAATCCCAACTTGGGTTATAAGCCCCGCTACAAAGAGGGATATTTCCCTGTTCCTCCAACTGATTCGTTGAACGATTTAAGAAACGAAATGGTGCTTAATTTACAAGAATTGGGAATTCCCGTGGAAGCTCAACACCACGAAGTTGCTTCCGGTGGACAGTGTGAAATTGACTTGAGATTTCAACCTCTACTTAGAGCAGCCGATCAGTTGCTTATGTTCAAATATGTTGTAAAGAATACAGCAAAACGACACAACAAAACCGTTACTTACATGCCAAAGCCGATTGAAGGTGATAACGGTAGTGGAATGCACGTTCATATGAGTCTTTGGAAAAAAGGAAAACCTTTGTTCGCCGGAAAAGGTTATGCTGGCCTTAGCGATACTGCACTCTATTTTATTGGTGGAATTCTTAAACACGCAGCTGCATTATTAGCATTCACTAATCCCACCACCAACTCTTACAAAAGATTGGTGCCCGGATTTGAAGCACCGGTAAATTTGGCTTACTCGCAAAGGAACAGATCTGCCGCAGTACGTATTCCGATGTACTCCGATTCTCCGAAGGCTAAAAGGATGGAATTCAGATGCCCCGATCCATCTTCGAATCCATATTTGGCATTTTCAGCATTATTGTTAGCCGGCTTGGATGGAATTCAAAACAGAATTGATCCCGGTGAACCTTTGGATAAAGATATTTATGACCTTCCTCCGGAAGAATTGGCTAATGTACCTTCTACCCCAGGTAGTTTGGACGAAGCATTAAAAGCATTGGAAGCAGATCATGAATTCCTTTTGAAAGGGGATGTGTTCACAGAAGATGTAGTTAAAACATGGATCGATTACAAAACGGAGAACGAAGTTAAAGCTCTCGCGCTTAAGCCTCATCCTCATGAATTTGCAATGTATTACGATATTTAAATCTCTCACTAAATCAACATACATGATGTTCGGGTCCGGCTTCGCGCCGGGCCCATAATTATTTCACCCCTT
>CAZULK010000078.1:0-12588 GCA_964621225.1 uncultured Melioribacteraceae bacterium
AGCCCGGAGAAAATTTTTGTCCTTCAAAAAAATCAGCTAAACTTTTTTTCAGTTTCTCCAATTTCATGTTTACATATTCGCCTTTAGCCATAGGGGTCAATTTCATCCTTTCCGGATATCCGTCTTCGTTTATATACAATGTCAATTCATACTGATAATAAACATCATGTTGAGTATCACGGAATTGCTCAGTTAATAGTTTGGTAAATTCCTCTTCGCTTTTGTTCCCCTCTGTAATTAATTCCGGCTTTACGTCCACTTCCTTCCCGCTCAAATATATATCGTCATAATCGGGAATTATTTCGAGCGAGGATTTTTGCTTGCATGCAAAAAACGCCATTAAACCTATTATGATTAAAAGTATATTTTTCATTTTATCCTCATATTTTTGATTGAATTATAACTTCGTTGTCCATTTTGCTCTTTACTGTTACTGTGGGAATACTATTCAATAGTTCGTCTATCATTTTTGATTGAAGAATTATTTGCCTCTGTGTATACTCCATCTCCGCTCTGGTTTTTTCGAATGTTGTATAAAAGATAATAGACGCTAAGAGTATCACAATGCTCATGGCATAAAAAATAAAGTTATTTATCTTCACCTTTGGCGCTTTAATTTTAGCAGCCTCTTCGGTTAATACTTTCGACAATATCTTTTCATCCAACGCAGATGGATATTCTTCTTTGGATTGCTCAACTGCCGAATGAAGTAAATTGTAATTCTTAAATAGCTCTCTCATCTCTTCATCACCAGCAAGGGATGTAAACAAGAGTACTTCTTCCTGCTTACTTAATTCGTTATCGAAATAAAGATTTATCATTTCAATTAATTTTTCATTACTCATGACAACCTCAAAACTCTCTTCCAACTTTGTTCAATAATAATTTTCTGGTTTTAAATATTCTTCCTTTTATTGTGGAAATTTTTGTGCCCAATACATTTGCGATCTCCTCGTAACTCATTCCTCCAAAGGCTCTGAGAATAAATGCTTCTTTATTATTCTCATTGATTTTATCGAGTTCGTTCATTACCCTTTGCTTGAATTCTTCCACTTCGATCTCTTTCTGAACATCTACCACATCACTAATCTCTAAGTCTTCTTCAATTTCCAAACTGATATTTTTCTTAAGTTTTGTTCTGTAAATGGAATATATCTCGTTTCTTGCGGTGGTAAATATCCAAATTCCTATTTTATCTTTGTCACGGATACTTCCCAAGTTTTCGTAAAGTTTTAAGAAAGTTGTTTGAACGACATCTTCGCACAGGCTCTTGTCATTCAACATTTTCAAACAATAATTATAGAGTCGAACTTTGTAACTATTGTAATATTTAACAAACTCGGCAATATTTTCGGAATTAGCATTCATACTTTCATTTATACAGATGAATTAAGACGGAAAAAGTTACTTTATTCATAAAATTATTTTACTTTCTCATTCAATTTGTTAAATTTAAGGAAAAATAATCGGAGAATTAATGTTAGTAAAAAATTTGAATGAAATAGAAAATGTTGATATAAATATGGATGGGGTGAAAAATGTAAAAAAGAAAATCGCCATCGGCAAAAATGACGGTTCCCCTACTATGGCTTTCAGGGTTTTCACAATTGAACCCGGAGGCCACACCCCGTATCATTCTCACGAACAGGAACACGTTAACTATGTGATTGAAGGAGAAGGTGCTTTGGTTGACGAAAACGGCAACGAAAAACCATTGAAAGCCGGCGACTTCGCACTTGTTCTCCCGAATGAAAAGCATCAGTATAAGAACAACGGAAACGGTAATTTCGTAATGATTTGTGCAGTGAAAAAAGAATATGAATGACAATCCGATAAACGGTAAAAACGAAGAGGAAGAGTATTTCCCCGGCATCTATAACTATTGTGATAGATGGTGTCAGAAATGTGCCTTTAATTCCAGGTGTTTGAATTATTCCTTGGAAGAGGAGATTTCTGAACATCTTCCTCCCGGTCATGCGGAAGATGCACTTTCCCGAATTAAATTAATTTTCGAAGAAATTTCTTCCATGTTGGATAGCTTTATAGAAAAAGAAGGAATTGATCTTGAAAGTCTTCCCGAAATGGACGAAGAAAAAGAAGAAGAAATCAGAAAAATTATAGAAGAACATCCAATCACCAAACTTGCGGTGGAGTATGAAAGCAAGGTTAACGACTGGTTCAAGAAGAATAATAAAAATATTGAAAAATTCGTAATTGAGTTAAGAGAGAGCGTTGAAGAAGGCAAAGCTACCGGTGATCCGATAGATGATATACTTTCGTTGCACGATGTAATAGATATAATAATCTATTATTTTACATTCATCGAGGTAAAGTTGAGGAGGGCAATCAGAGATAAGCACGAGACATTTTTCGATGCGGAATTCAGGGAATTGGATAAAAACCTCTCTGCAAAATTAGCTTTGATAGGAATAGATCGTTCATACGATGCATGGGAAATTCTGGATGAAATAGTTGCAGGCAAAGGCAATATGAATGCTTCTTCTTTTGTAAAACTGCTCGATGATTTAAGAAATTTGGTCGAAGTGGAATTTCCCGATGCAAGATCCTTTATCCGCCCATATTTCGACAGCATTGAAGAATAACAAAACCCCACAATTTTATCCATATAATTAACATTTCCTTCTTATTTCTACTCCGGTTTTGAATTCCCTTATTCAAATACTATTTTTACTCACTAAATTTTCACAAAATAGAATAATTATTTACTGAATAGAACGAGAGAAGGAGGATTAGTTATGTCGAATGCCTATTTTAAGGTACCCGATCCGATTAACGAACCGATTAAAAGTTATGCTCCCGGAACAAGGGAAAGAGAAGAATTAAAATCCAAACTCACCGAATTAAAATCGATGCAAGTGGAAGTTCCGCTTATCATCGGCGGTGAAGAAATCAAAACCGGCGATACAGCCGAAATGAGAATACCTCACGACAAAGATCATGTTTTGGGTGTTTATCACAAAGCGAGTAAAAAAGAAGTTGAAATGGCAATTGAAGCCGCTTTGGAAGCCAGAAAAGAGTGGGCTGCAATGCCTTGGGAACAAAGAGTTTCCATATTCTTGAAAATGGCCGATTTGCTTGCAGGTCCATGGCGTTCAACATTAAACGCCGCAACAATGCTCGGTCAATCCAAAACTGCATTCCAGGCAGAAATTGATAGTGCATGTGAATTGATCGATTTCTGGAGATTCAATTCTTACTATATGACTCAATTAATGTCCGATCAACCTTTCTCTCCTGCAGGAATGTGGAACAGGGTTGAATACAGACCATTGGAAGGGTTTATATTTGCCGTTACTCCATTCAACTTCACTTCAATTGCCGGCAATTTGCCAACTGCTCCTGCTTTGGTTGGAAATGTTGCATTGTGGAAACCAGCATCGAGTGCAGTTTACTCTGCTTATTGGTTAATGAAACTCTTCGAAGAAGCAGGATTACCAAAAGGCGTAATCAACTTCGTTCCGGGTTCAGGTGGTCAGGTTGGTAATCCGGTTATGGAATCTCCTCACTTAGCAGGAATTCACTTCACAGGATCAACAGCCGTATTCCAAGGAATGTGGAGAAAAGTTGGAGAGAATATATCCAACATGAAATATTATCCAAGAATTGTCGGGGAAACCGGCGGTAAAGATTTCATCTTCGTTCACAATTCGGCGGATGTTGATGCACTTGTAGTTGCCGCATTGCGCGGAGCTTTTGAATATCAAGGTCAAAAATGTTCGGCAGCTTCCAGAATGTATATCCCAAAATCCAGATGGGATGAATTCAAATCAAAATATGTTGAACAAGTTTCCCAGATTAAGATGGGAGATGTTGAAGACTTTTCCAACTTTATGTCGGCTGTAATCGACAAAGCTGCATTCGATTCAATTACCGGATATATTAAATACGCAAAAGAAGCGGAAGATGCCGAAATCATTACAGGCGGAAATTTCGACGATTCGAAAGGATACTTTATTGAACCTACTACAATCGTAACTACCGATCCGAAATTCAAAACCATGCAAGAAGAAATTTTCGGTCCGGTTCTCACCATTTATGTTTATGACGATGATAAATTCGAAGAAACCCTCGAATTGTGCGATACTACCTCTCCTTATGCATTGACCGGAGCAATTTGGGCACAAGATAGAAGTGCTTTAATCAAGATGTCCGATGCATTACAAAATGCAGCAGGGAACTTCTATATCAACGATAAACCGACAGCTGCGGTTGTTGGTCAGCAACCCTTCGGAGGTGGAAGAGCTTCCGGAACAAACGATAAAGCAGGAAGTGCAATGAACTTGCTGAGATGGATGAGTGTGCGCACAATGAAAGAAACATTCGTTCCGCCAAAAGATTGGCGTTATCCGTTTATGGATGCAGAATAATTTATTAAGGCAGATCCATCCGGGTCTGCCTTTTTTCTTTACTTACCGCATTCGCAAAATGAAGTAAAAACGAATTTAATAATAAAAATTTTGTGATTTCCGACATTGGAGAAGAATAAAAGATATCTTATATTATAACGTTGAAATTGTAGAATTTGTGGCAAAAATGAACAAAAATTTTAAAAATTGGGATATAAAAAAGGGTGATTATCAGAGGGAAAGCGAAAATCCTATGATTTATCACGAAAGTTATAAAGTTAAAAAGAGACTTGGGGAAATGTCCAAACTTATCCTAAGTGTTCTTGGTGTATTTATTGTAATTGTAATTATTGTTGCGGCAGTGCTTCTTTAAGCATATCTGTCGAGTTTGAACTTTTCTCCCAGATATAATTTTCTCACTTCTTCATCTTCAGCTAATTCTTCAGCCGAACCTTCCTTGAATATTTCTCCGTTGATCAGGATGTAAGCTCTATCGACAATACTTAAAGTTTCGTGAACGTTGTGATCGGTGATCAGAATGCCGATTCCTTTGTGTTTGAGACTGGCTACTATTTTCATTATATCTTCAACCGCAATAGGATCGACACCTGCAAAGGGTTCATCGAGCAAAATAAATTTGGGATCTGTTGCCAAAGCCCGGGCAATCTCGCAGCGTCTTCTTTCACCACCGCTTAATTGAATCCCCAAACTTTTCCGAATATGTGTGATACTGAGTTCTTCCAACAAACTATCAGTTTTTTCTTTTCTTTCTTTTGCCGGAAGTCCCATCATTTCCAAAACAGCCAAAATATTTTCCTCTACAGTCATTCTTCGAAAAACGGAGGCTTCTTGAGGTAAATACCCGATTCCCAATTTAGCCCTTTT
Source organism: uncultured Melioribacteraceae bacterium (assembly GCA_964621225.1). Classification (GTDB taxonomy): domain Bacteria; phylum Bacteroidota; class Ignavibacteria; order Ignavibacteriales; family Melioribacteraceae; genus CAYNUJ01. The sequence goes on from CAZULK010000078.1 coordinate 5,253, forward strand.
ATACATTGGTAGCTTTGTAATTTCTTCCGAGTCTAAGTAAACTTTTCCTCCGTCAGGTTTGATCATTCCAACTATCATATAAAATGTAGTGGTTTTCCCTGCACCGTTTGGCCCTAATAAACCTACAACTTCACCTTGTTCCACATTAATGGATACTTGATTTACTACTTTTCTCTTTTTATAGATTTTTATCAGATTCTCACTGCTTAACTTCACTGAATTACCTCAATATAATTTTTTATTCCCTACAACCTCTTTGATTGAAGGTTTGTTATTGTGCAACCGGAAAAGAGGGAGTGTAAATTCTTTCTCTTTTCCTTTAACCAATTTCTCCGGATGATATTCACTTGCAGGCGTTCCGCTCATATTCACTTTTATTACTTTATTAGCTTCAAAAAGTATCTCGGCAAATTTTGAACTCGATTTTATTAAACCATTCGGCTCTTCTTCTTCGTAAAGATAATAAATACTGAGTACATTATCCCTTACAGTTGTTTTTTTTAGTTCCCCGTCGGAAAATTTCATACTTATTTTCTTTCCTGATATCTGATCGAATCTGAATTCCGACTCGTCCTTTGAACTAATCAAAATTGCATTATTCGAAACCAGGATGGAATCGAGCTGGTTATTCTCAATAAAGATTACAACAGAATCTCCGGCCATTTGTGAGTTTTCGTACCATAATAAAGGTTGGGGTGATTTTTCGTTTAATTTATAGGTAAGTATTTTATTTTTCTGTCGATAGTATAAAGTTAAATCGTTCCTCGAGGCAAATTCTCCCCTCTTGAGCAAAACGGAATCTTTGGCTATCAATAAAGAGGTTGAATCATAATATGTTTCCATGAAATTTGATGAAAGATAGAGAGTATCGAATCCCGTAGAAGTAGAATCCAACTTAACCATTAAGGGTCTTCCGGTCAGCTTTGTATATTTGGCTTTACCATAATTGAAAAGTTCTTCGGAATAAACGGTTAGTTTGTTTTCCGGATTGATGATTTTTGTATTGCCAAAAGCATGTGCAAAGTCATTTTCTCTAATATAAACCAAGCTGTCACAATAAATTATTGATGATGTATCTTTGACTGTCACATTATTCACAGCAAAGGTCGAATCGTTTTCGTCGAAGTACAAAAGATTATCGGCTTGTAATTCACGACTGGAGTCAATAAGAGTTACATTACCGTAAAATTCAGCTCTTTTATTATCTACATAATAATATCCTGAATCGGCTGTTAAATTATTATGCCCGTCGGACATAACAACGCCGGAATTAGAAAAGGCTTTCTTCTCCTTTCCGAAATAAAATCCTCTGTCTGTTAAAATCCTTACCGTATCTTGGGTAATGATAACATCGCCGAATAATTCTATTTTATCCAAAGTAAGATTTTGAACTGCCCTATCGCAAGTAACTTTCAAATCACCCTGGGTCATTACCACATTACCTATGAATTCCCGGAAGTCGTAAATGCCAACACGTTTTCCAACAAAACTGTCTCCAACGATAACAATTTTTTCCTGGGAAAGCACAATAGAGGAAAGGAACAATATTACGTAAAGAAATTTCTTCATCATTTCACATTGGTGGTAATGTAAGTAACTTTATAAATTTTATAATTTGTTAATCTCTCATCACTTTCAAATCCGTATCCTTCCATGTGATCGTCTTTATCGTCTATGGTTACGAATTTATCCGTTGTAATTTTTTTTGCTCTGTTTTTCCATACCAATTCATCGGTACGCAAGACAACGCCACTGTCATTTACAGCAACTACACTATCGATTGCAAACATATCTTTTGTAGCGTCGTCCACTTTTCCCTTTTTCGACGTAAGTGTAGAAGAAACATTTCCGTCTTCATCCAGAAAATCCAGTTTTACCCCTTCAAGATGAGTCACCTTTTTATTTTCGTAAACGTATAAATGCTCTGCATACAATATTGCCTTTACCCTATCATCTTCAGATATTTGAATTACCGCATCCCAACTTTCTTGAGTTGGTAATTCACCTTCGCCAAGAGAGTAATTTATGGCAGGCTTTAATTTTTCTTCGCTGCAATTAATAAGAATAAGAGACGATAGTAGTAAAAGCAAATATCTCATCGACGCTGTAATCCCAAATTCACCAAATCGTGAAGATGAATAATACCCACGGGATATTTATTTTCATCAACAGCAATTAAAGTTGTAATTTTATATTTTTCCATTTCCTGCAGTGCAAAGGATGCAAGGTATTCCGGATCAATTGTCTTGGGATTTGTAGTCATCACATCTCCCGCAGTTAACCCCTCTATATTTGTTGATTTTTCCAACAGTCTTCTTAAATCACCGTCAGTAATCACTCCAACAAGTTTTCCATCTTCATCCACAACAGCAGTGGTTCCCAAACGTTTGGTCGTTATTTCCAGAATGGAATCTTTCAGTGAAGTCTCTGTATTCACTATAGGGAGTTCGTCACCGACATACATAATTTCCGAAATTTTAAGTGATAATCTTTTGCCTAAACTTCCCGCGGGGTGAAGAGCTGCAAAATCTTCAGCCGTAAAACCTCTTTTTTCCAGCAATGCAATTGCCAAAGCATCTCCCATTACGAGAGTGGCGGTAGTTGAAGCTGTTGGAGCAAGGTCATGAGGACAAGCTTCTTCTTTTACACTAATATCCAATACAATATCGCATCTTTTAGCCAATCTCGATTCCAAGTTTCCGAGCATGCCGATTATCTTTACATTCAACCTTTTGACCATAGGAATTAAATTAATCAACTCCTCGGTTCCACCCGATTTTGAAATTACAATTAGTATATCTTCTTTTCTTACCATACCCAAATCACCATGCAGTGCATCGGTAGGATGCATATAAATTGCCGGCGTACCGGTGGAATTCATTGTGGCAACAATCTTCCTTGCAATAAGCCCGGATTTTCCCATCCCGGTAAATACCACTCTTCCCTTCGATTCATAAATTAATCTTACGGCTTCAACAAATTGACCATTAATTCTATCGTATAAATTTTTTATCGCATCAAGCTCAATCCTAATTACTTCTTTGCCTTTGGCAATAATTTGCTCGGTTGACAATTTAATTTCCTCTCAATTTATTAAACAGCGATTTACGTTTAATTTTAGAACCGCTTATCTCTTTATTGGAGGGCAGTTCCAACTTTTTCAAATATTGATTATATGCTATGAATCCCGAAATCAAATCATTATCGGTAAAGTCATTTAAATTTGTAAATAAACGGTTAACCTTTAATGCAATCTCAGGATTTCTTTCATTTTTCATTCTCATTATTTCGTTATAAAAATTTGCAACCGGAATAAAAGTATTTATTCCGGAATCTATTTCATGAATCCAAATTCTTTTTAGTCCTTTGGAAATTGCCAGCATAATCTTTCCATGGACAATAGTTACTTCTCTTAAGGGTTCATCATCCAGAGGAAATTCACCTCCCGGGATCCAATCGGAAAATGAATAATCTGTTCCTTCATCCACTTCTTGATAATCTATTTCATATTTGTCTTCATTTTCTTCGTGAAGTAATATATAAAATCTTCTACCGCCAATAGTTTTATACCCGGCGGCAAGTATCGGAGAAGATGAAAGGGATAAATCCACATCATCCTCTTCACTTCCAATCACATAATTATTCCCACCGAATCTACCCCTACCGATAACCTTAAGATTAAATATCTCGTCAGCAATTTTTTTATATCCGGGTTTATTTTCCGGCAAAATTGATTTCAACAAATTAACTTCCAGTTCGCTCAAATCCCTTGGGAAAATCATTCGAACTCCTTTTCCAATTTGTAAGAAAAGAAATCGGAAATTTCTTCCAACAATTCTTCGCCGGCAGCTGAACTGAAAATATAATCCACAGCTCTTCTTACTTCCCTTGGCGCATTGCACGGGCAAGCCGAAAAACCGACTTTCCCCAATAGGGGTAGATCAAGTATTCCGTCTGCAACAAAAGCAGTTTGATGGAAGTCGAGATTGAATTTACTCAACAATTTATTGGTTGCTCCAACTTTATCGAGAGAGGAACAACAAAATTGAATTTCTTCGGGAAAATCTTCGGGAATCTCCTCAAATGCAGTTACCACTCCTAATATTATTCCGAAAGAAGAGCAGGTTTGAAGTAGATCATTCAGCGCTTTTCTCGGAAAGTCTTCAGGGGATTCCCCTTCCGGGACAATTACACCTTGATAATCCAAGAGTAAAAGTTTAATTTCATCAGTTGATTTTCCGTTCTGCACAGGCATTCTAATAATCCTTCACTGCCTTATCAATTTTAATCACTTGAGTTAGGAGCTCTTCCAATTTTTCCAGCGGTAATTGACTTGCTGCATCACTAAGCGCTTTAGCAGGCTCGGGATGGACTTCTAAAAACAGAGCAGCAATTCCAATCGACATTGCAGCTTTGGCAAGAGGCAGAATGAATTCCGGATTTCCCCCCGTAACACCTCCTTGCCCCGGCATCTGTACGGAATGCGTAGCATCCATTACAACGGGATACGATAAATTCTTCATTATCTGAAGCGATCTCATATCTACAACCAAATTACCGTAACCGAAGGTTGTTCCACGCTCCGTAAACATTATTTTATTGTTGTTTGTACTTTCCACTTTTGCAGCAGCGTGCTTCATATCCCATGGCGGAAGGAATTGACCTTTTTTTATATTTACTATTTTTCCCGTCCTTCCGGCGGCAACCAATAAATCAGTTTGTCTGCAAAGGAAAGCGGGTATCTGCAAAATATCGGCTACTTCGGAAACGGGATCAGCTTCTTCGGGAGAATGAATATCTGTAACAACCGGCAAATCAAATTGCTCTTTTACTTCTTCCAATATTTTTAACGCTTTTTCGAATTCCAATCCAACGAAAGAATCCACCGAAGTACGGTTTGCTTTCTTGTAGCTCGATTTAAAGACGTATCCGACACCCAGTTTTGTTGTAATTTCTTTTATCTTTTCAGCCGTACTCAAGACCATATCCCTATTCTCAATTACACATGGTCCGGCTAATAAAACAAAGGGTTTCCCGTTATCGAAAGTCAATGATTTTAATTTAATTTCCATTGAATAAATCTTCTTGTGAATTATTACTTAATCTTTTTCTGTTGAATCTTGCATACGCCAAATCGGTAGCTTCCCTCCCGCGGGGAGTTCTTTGGATAAATCCTTGCTGGATAAGGAAGGGTTCATACACTTCTTCAATTGTACCCGGATCTTCATTTACGGCAACCGAGAGTGTATTCAATCCTACAGGACCGCCTTTGAATTTCTCGATTATGGTCAAAATAATTTCCTTATCCATTTCGTCCAAACCAAAGCTATCCACCTCAAGTGCGGCTAGAGCTTTTTTAGCAATTTCCACATCAATTTTACCCCGATCTTCGTAATCTGCAAAATCTCTGGTTCTTCTCAATAATCTATTAGCTACTCTCGGCGTTCCCCTACTCCTGCGGGCAATTTCCAATGCAGCATCGTCGTCAATTTCTATTTCCAAAATTTTTGCCGATCTCTTGATTATCTTTGTGACCAATTCTGCATCGTAGTAATCCAAACGGGATTTAATTCCGAAACGGTCGCGCAAAGGAGCGGTTAACAACCCCGCACGGGTTGTAGCTCCGACCAAAGTATATTTTGGTAATTTAATTTGAACGGTACGAGCAGAAGGACCTGTATCGATCATGATATCGAGTTTAAAATCTTCCATTGCAGAATAAAGATATTCCTCTACAACCGGCGAAAGTCTGTGTATTTCATCTATAAATAAAACCGACTTTTCTTGAAGATTTGTTAAAATGCCCGCCAAATCACCCGGTTTTTCCAGCACGGGTCCTGAGGTTACCTTTATATTCACACCCATCTCATTGGCAATTATATGAGCCAAAGTGGTTTTCCCCAATCCCGGAGGTCCGGTCAACAAAACATGATCCAATCCTTCATTTCTTTTCTTGGCTGCACCGATAAATACTTTCAAATTGTCGGTTATCTTTTTTTGACCCGTAAATTGTTCAAATCTTTTCGGGCGTAAAGCCTGATCGAATTTTTTATCCTGATCGTCGCCAATCGGGTTTGTTGCTTCCGATTTTCTCATCTATGCTCCTATTAACGCAAGGATTTTTCTTCTGTATTTTTGAGAATTTTCAATTATCATAACCAATAAAATAACAAATATAAACATTAATATTACCGATAAAAGAGTTGCTTCCAGCGAAAAACTTCTTCCGACGTATTTCCACAAACCAGGACTCCAGGCTGATCCATATAAAATAATCAAATGCACAACATAAATCGGTAATGTGTTTGCTCCGGTTTTTAATACTATTGTCGGAATTTCTTTTACTTCAATTACCAAAAAGCTCACAAAGCCGTTGAGAATCAGCACAACCCCCAGCCTCAAAAAGACCAAGGAAACTTCCGTAAATCGGATATTATCAAGTCCGGCCAAACGAATAATTTGAAAGTCGAATTTATTGAGTATCACTAAAATTGCACCGACAATCATCAAACTAACCGAAAACTTTATATTCCTTTGAATTCCTTTCTTTTTGGCAAGCAGATATCCCAAAATACTCCCTGCAAACATATATGCCAACCAAGGGAACAGTGGAAAGAGTGAGCCGTAATCGTTCGTAAGGTAATCCGCTATCCATAACGGAACGATTTCATTCCAATTTATGGAGTAAACTTTTGGTGTAAGAACTAAAATGAAACAAAAAGAAAAGAGGGAAACAATCACAAAATTCACTTTGATTTTATCGGAAATAAAATAGACAATTAATATGAATAACAGTCCGATTCCGATAAGATGAAGTGCATCAACGGCAAAAAAAGTATGCCACTGTGCTTCAGTAACGTATCTGAAATCCACCAATCTCCAAGTGGGATAGCGCAAAAGATAACCGATGCCTACAAGGAGTAAGAATCTTTTTATTCCTTTCCATACACGGGGATTTTCATTAAATGTATTTCCCTTCAGCATTAAAAGATAAGTAAATACCACCCCGGATGTAAACATAAATATCGGTGCAGTAAACCCTCTTAGGGTATGCCAAACCGAAAAAAATACCGAGTCGAAGTTGCGGTATTCCTCCCCTAAAAGTGCATCAACAGTATGACCTTGGACCATCATCAATACCGCAAATGCACGCATTATATCTAAAAATATTATTCTTTCTTTTTTATGCTTCAATTAATTCTTTTATTTTTTTGGTATGCAAATTTACTTAAAAAAGAAGGCATCAGGAAAAGAGATTAAAATAATTGAATGCATTCTCATTGTATTCAGGACTTACCTCAAATCATTCACTCCGAAATGGAATAGATAATTAGAT
>CAZULK010000079.1:0-12414 GCA_964621225.1 uncultured Melioribacteraceae bacterium
ATAATGTGGAAGTTACAGGAACATCCGATCAATATATTGGCGTAGCTCCGAATTCTCAATTCAATGATATATCATTCTATTCCGATGTAAACGGAAGTAATTATCAATGGTATTGGAATGGAGTTCCTTTACCTCAAGCAAACAATAGGACTCTCCAATTTAAGCCGCTAATTTTTTCCAACAGAGGAAATTATTATTGCGAAATTGACGGCGGCACTTATAGATCAAGAACAATTGTGGTTGATACCGCTACCGCGCCTCTTAGCGCACCCGGATTACTAAACCCAATGGACGGACAAGTCGGAGTGGAATTGAACACCAAATTGGAATGGACCGGAGTTCCTTCTGCGGTTGAGTATAAAGTATATTTCAAAGATCCACAAAAAGGTACTGAGAGCATATTCATAACAGATTCTACTCATTTAACAATACAAAACTTAGCATACAACACTCTTTACGAATGGAATGCAAGAGCTTTCAATTCAATGGGTGATTCCTCCGGTCTTTCTCCTACATATTCCTTTATTACATTGCTTAACAGACCTATCCCTATTCAACCATTGGCAGGTACCGAACTTAGCGACTCTACTGTTAATTTCATCTGGTCTTCTGTGGATGGAGGTGATTTCTATAACCTCCGGGTAAGCAAAGACAGTACATTCAATCAAACATTGGATTTAGACACATTGGTTTACGATACAACTTTTAGTTGGACTTTCCCTCCCGATAAATATTTTTGGAAAGTGCAAGCCTTGGGAAATAACTTTAATTATAGTTACTATTCTGATGCTCAATCTTTCATAATTTTACTTACCGGTGTTGATAATAATTTCAATTTGCCAACAGAATATTCATTAACCCAAAATTATCCGAATCCATTCAATCCGGAAACTACGATTAAATTCGATATCCCGGCAACCGAGACAGGATTAAAAGAGCAGAGTGTAAAAATAATTATTTACGATGTATTGGGAAGAAAAGTAAAAACATTGGTTAACGAAATTTTCAAACCCGGAAGATATTCAATTGTTTTCCATCCACAAGGACTCTCAAGTGGTATTTACTATTATAAAATGACTTGTGGAAATTATTCGAATGTAAAAAAAATGATTCTATTAAAATAAGGAGCATAAAATGAAACGATCGGTGTCTATGTCCCTAAAATTGGGGTCTTTTCTATTCATGTTGATCCCACTAATAATAAACGCGCAGTGGAAAAACATTGGTCCCGGTGGTGGCAGCGATTTGCAAACCATACTTATTCAACCAGATAATCCGGACATAGTTTATTGCGGTGGTGATATAGAAGGAATGTTTAAAACCACCGACGGGGGTAAAACATGGATATCAATCAATAATAATATTGCAACAGGGCCATGGACACCGGACGTTTACTGGACAAATCAAATGAGTTTCGATCTTTCCGATCCCACTTATCAAACTCTTTTTTATTGTACGGCAATCGGAATGTTTAAATCTACCGACGGAGGTAATAATTGGAAATTGATCTTTCCACCAATCATTGAATCCGAGGACGATTTGGCAGCATCTATGAGTTTTGCACAATCACCGTCCGATCATAATCATATGTTAATCGGAACAGCGGGTAAAGGATTATATGAATCAACCGATGGCGGAGCATCATGGAATAAGATGGCTCTTTCATTGGACGATACGAGTACGATATTCAAAATAGAAATGAATAACAACTCGGAAGTATTCATGGCGACTTCCGCCGGCTTTTATTACTCATCAGATAGTGGAACAAATTGGGAATACAGAAACAGTGACCTGCCCCATCGATACATTTGGAATATGAAATATGTTGACGGGGTTGTTTATGTTACACTCCCTACATTCGGCACTCAAGGGGATGTATCTTCAGTAATGGGTGGAATATTTAAAAGTACAGACAATGGAATGACTTGGATTGATATTACGAGTAATCTCCCTCAAATGCAAAGTGACGGAAAATTTTACTTTTACTGGAAATTCACTGTCAATCCACTAAATCCAAAAACGATTTATATCGGAACATCCGTGGGATATCCGGATGAAACACTTGCTGCATATGAAGAATGGGGAATCTATAAAACAATCGATGGCGGAAAAAATTGGTTCAAAACCGATAATAACTTGGTAACCGGTTGGATGGATGAAACATTCTTTGACGAAAGGCATGCGTTAGTATTAGCAATTTCGGAAGCAGATACCAACACAGTTTATTGGGGTAGGGATTGGATTGCAAAAACCACTGACGGTGGAAAAAACTGGTTTCAATTATACACAAATAAAGTCGGCAATGCTTGGCAAGGGAACGGATTCGAATTGATGATGACCGAGTGTATGGAATTCTCCCCTTCCAATCAAAATACAGTTTATGTTGGTTATGATGATATGGGCCCATTCCGTTCCGACGACGGCGGGAACAGTTTTATTCCTCTCGATCCGACTATGGATCCCTTCGACGGATACGATGCTGCAAAAGTGATAAAAGTAGATCCGGATAACGGAGATGTTTATATAGCCCGGTACGATGGGATTGGTTCGGCTTTTACTAACGGATATACTATGGGTAAAATTTATTTCAGTAATGATAATGGCGCAACTCAATCCCCCATTTCAAACGGCTTCCCGGATGGGCGTCCGGACATGGCAATTGATTTTTCTGCCGGTTCACCGGGGAATAGAACGATTTATGCTACATCATTTTCAAACGGAGTATATAAATCAACTAATAGCGGAAATTCTTGGAGCGCAATTAACAGCGGTCTCGGTACCGATGCCGCCGGCGCTTGGGTTATCCGAATCGATCCAAATGATAATAAAACCCTATACTTGGGGATAAATAATTTTGGTAACGGCGGAGGTTTATATAAGTCTACCGATTCAGGGAACAATTGGAATAAAATTTCTGCCTTCCCCGATTTGGATGTTTTGGACATCGCATTCGATAAAACAAATAAAATAATCTATTGTTCCGGAACCGAAAATTACGATTGGAGTGTGGCAGGTGGACTGTACAAATCTACCGACGGAGGAAATTCATGGATGCAAATTTCCGGTTTACCTCGTATTGCTGATATTGAAATCGACAATACTAATCCGGATATTATTTATATACTTTCCCAACCTTGGTATTCCGTTTGGTTACCCGATACACCGGTAGGAGTATTGAAATCCACCGACGGTGGAATTACATGGAATAACGTTACAGGTAATCTTAACCATGCATTCGGGCTATTCATAAAATTAAATCCATACAATCATAACCAAATATATGTAGGAACAGGCGGCGGTGGACTCTGGATGGCTGAAAATTTAACAGAAGTAAGGAAAGAGACTTTTGAAATACCTATAAATTTTTCTCTGCATCAAAACTATCCCAATCCGTTTAACCCCGAAACGAATATTCAATTTGATGTTCCCCAAGTTTCCGATGTAAAATTGGAAATCTATAATATTTTGGGGCAAAGGGTTTCTACATTGATAAACAAGAAATTATCTCCGGGAAGGTATGTTGTTAAAACAAATCTCTCGAATTCTGCTACCGGAGTTTACATAGCAAGAATGGAGACAAGGAATTATTCGAAATCGATTAAAATGCTACTCATTAAATAGTGTGTCCTATATCACTAATAAAATAATTCTAAATTCTTTTTATGCAATTTAACCTAAAAGTGCATCTATATGGTGAATCACTAATGGGAGAGAAATATGAAAAAATTTACATTCATTTTGACACTATTTGTTGCCGCGGGAATTCTATATTCTCAACAGTTCAACAACAGATTTAATCTTGAAGGGGGTGGATCACCATATTTTGTAACTTCTGCAGATATGAACGGTGATAATATTGAAGATATCATTTTCACCAATTTTAATGATTCTTCCTTTTCAATTTATATAAATAAAACCGACCCTTCCGAATCAAAGCCAAATTTCACAAAAAGATTTGATTTTGCAACAAAGGGAGGCCCAATAAAATTGGGGGTTGCAGATTTTAACAATGATGGCATGAATGATATCGTAATTGCTCAATATACAGAAAACGAGATATCCGTCTGGAGGAATACTACTTCCGTTTATGATACAAACTTAACTTTTGTTCAAGATAATTCTGTTCAATCAGTAACCATGCCCGGAGGCATTGATGTTGGAGATTTTGATAATGATGGATTAATTGATGTTATTTGTTCAAACTTTACAGAAAGACAACTCACAATACTAAAAAACAGCTCAACTTTAGGTGGAAATATAGTGTTAGCCCCATTCAAAATTACTAAAGTTTTTGATGGGCCATCCACTGTAGGTTTAATTGATATAAACCAGGATAACCTTCTAGATATAATTACATCAAACATTAAGGATAGAAGTATAACATACATTTATCATTCTGAAATTACACCTAATGACGGTATAGAGTATGGGGTGCCAACTAGCATTTCAAACAACAGAAAACAGATTTATGATTTCGGTATTGGAGATGTAGATGGTGACGGAGATAATGATATAGTGGGTGTTTCATTGGATAGCACTATGACTGTTTGGGTAAGAGAAAATGAAGTTTACAATCAGTCTTATACATTAAACTTGAATGCCTCTATGAACGATTTGTTATTGGAAGATATCGACGGCGATGGTAAAAAGGATTTCCTTGTAACCTCGAGCAAAGACAGTTCAATTTATGTCTTGATCAACTCATCAATAGCGAGTACCAAGCAATATAGCTGGAGCAAACAATATCATATTTTTACCGGAAAGATGCCCACAAGTATCACTTCATCGGATATAAATCATGATGGCAGAAAGGATATTATCGTAGCAAATTCAGAAAGTAATACAATCACAATTGTGTATAATGATTACATCCTCTTAAACGATGGTTTGCAATTTTCACGCAAGGACTTCGATTCAAAGGGAAAAATAATGGATATAGCCGTTGCCGATTTTAACAGAGACGGACTCCCCGATGTTGCTACCGGAGAATGGGATAGCAGTGGTGTAACAATATTTGTGAACCAATCTCCAAGAGCGGGTACGACTTCGGATTTTAATTTAAAATATTTCCTTCCTGTAAAATCCAATGGAAGTGACGTTGAGGTAACTGATATAAACATGGATGGTGCTCCCGATATTGCAGTTTGTAACTGGGGTGATGATATTTCAATTTATTTGAATAAAACTGCACCTAGGGAAAGTAATCTTCTTTTTTCCCAAAGATTTGATTTTTCTACCGGACAGTATGTGGGTCCAAACGGAGCTGCATTCGGGGATTTGAATTCAGATGGGAAACCGGATTTAGTAGTAACAAATCAATTCCCGGATATTAACAGCGAATCCACAATAGCTGTACTTATAAATAAATCTATCCTTGGAGATACTGTTGCTCAATTCACTCAATATAAACGGTTGCTTTCCGGAGACGGCCCATGGGAAGTAAAAATAGAAGATATGAATTTTGATAAAAAACCTGATATAGTAGTAGCAAATTTTACTTCCGGAAGCGTATCCATTTGGGAAAATAATACTGCCGCAGGCGACACTACATTTAGCTTTGCAAACAGATATGATTTTTCAACCGGATCCGGTACAGCAGGACTCGATATAGGAGATTTGAATCAGGACGGAAAACCTGACATTGCAGTTGCTAATCAGAATGCCGATAGTATTGCAATTTTAATAAATAAATCACAACCTGCATCTACTCCGGCTTTCGAAACTCCGAGGATGTTCGCCGCAGAATACGGACCATTCTTCATTAAAATAGCCGATGTGGATAATGATTCTAAACCTGAACTCGTAGTTGCAAATACTTCATTCCGAAATGCCTTTTCCATCTTTGCAAACGGATGGTATCCGGGAGAATTCGTTCCTTATTTCGGTGATATGGTTAACTACGAAGTTGATTCACTTCCTGTTGCTCTCGAAGTTGCAGATTTTAATGTAGATGGTAAACCGGATGTAGTGACTGCAAATCAGAATGGGAAATCAATCTCTGTAAATATAAACACCAGCACATTGACTTCGGTAAGAGAACTTTCTATAGATAAATCAATTCCGGAAAAATTCGAATTGTTACAAAACTACCCCAACCCGTTTAATCCGACAACTAAAATTTCATTTAAATTAAAATCCGACGTAGTTGCTAGATTGGATATATATAACGTTTTGGGCCAAAGAGTTTTGGCAGCACTGAATAATAATTTGAAAGCAGGATCATATTCTGTAAACGTGGATTTGTCCGGATTCTCATCAGGAATTTATATCGCAAGATTAAAAGCGGGAAATTACACCGGAACCGTAAAAATGATGCTATTAAAATAATTCCCTCTCCCCTCTTATCCTCACCCCATTAGTTAGAATCACTCCGCCCGGAGTGATTCTATTTTTAAATCAAATATTGCCTTTCGAAATTTAAATAATCTTCTAACTGCCCGATATTTCTGTAAAATAAAATCTTTGAATTTCTTATTTGCTTTGACGGTAAGCTCCCCAGCATTGATGTAAATTCATTTAATTTTTCATCGAATGAATCCTCCGGAAAAACCCTGTTGACCAAACCTAATTCCGATACCTCCTTCCAATTTAGCTCTCCGCCTACAGAACAAAGCTCAAATGCTGTGGTTTGAGGAACATATTTCGGTAAAAAGAATGGCAAAGCACCGCTTGCTGGAAGTCCATAATATGCATGGGAAAAAGAAAATTTTGCCGAATCGGACATCACTCTGAAATCTGCAGCTAACGATACACCTATGAACGGGGTTACTGCATCATCTTTGAATGCAACTATAAAAAATTTGGTAAAGAGGCTTATTCTCCTAATGAGATTACTGAGCATATTTATTTCCAATGCTCTAATATCTCTGCTTGTAAATTTTTCTATGTTTTTCCTCTCTCCCGGTTTAATTTCTTCTCCAGTCAGATTGGAAAGGAACTCAGCATATGCATTTTCGTCCATGCTTCCCTTCTCATTAACAACAACAATACCCTTCAACTCTTTGTTTGATTCAATAGTATCGAACCATGGGAGAAAGTCCTGTGTACGGGTTACGTCCGCTATGTTTATGAACGCATTCCCCTTAAGGGTAACAACAGCAAAATTATTTACTATTTTGCTCGAAAACGAATCGCTTGAAAATTCTATTTCCACTAAGTTTTTCATACCTGCCTCCCAAATTGACGATGTAAAATAAGGAAAATTTGAATAAAAATAAACTAGAAGATTCGCTCGTTGAAATGCCATTTTTTCTTACTATGCGTCATTAAGGCGGTTAAAAGTCATTATGACTGCTTTAGCGCCATTATAGCATTTATTGATGAAATGCCGGCATATCGTCGTAACTCATTATATTTTAATAAGTTACGGGAATTTGATATTTTGGCACGGAATTTTTATAGGATTAAGCGTCATTTGTTAAACAAAATAAGGAGGAGAAAAATGACACTAGTAAGATTTGAACCCTTGAGAGAACTTGAAGATTTTTCGAGCCAAATTCAAAAATACTTCGATGAATTACCCTTCATGTTCTCCGGAAGAGTGGAATCCTTTACCCCTAAATTCGATATATATGAAGACAACGAAAATCTCTACGTTGATGTTGAAATTCCGGGAATGAAAAAGGAAGAATTGAAATTAACACTTGAGGATAACATTCTCACACTTGAAGGAGAAAAGAAAGTATCCGAAGATCTTAAAAACAAAAAATTCTATCGCAACGAAAGAATGTTCGGTTCATTCAAGAGATCGTTCACATTACCTGTGGAGGTTGATAATGAAAAAATTGAAGCCAAATATGATAATGGCGTATTGAACATCAAATTCCACAAATTGGATGCTCAACCTAAAAACGAAAGAACAATTGAAGTACAATAAAATTTGGAGGTAATTATGAACGAAGTAAAAGAAATGAACAAAGTTGAAACTACCGAACAGAAAGAAACCAAAGTTACATCCTGGGACGAAGCACTCGAGAAAGAAGCTTGGGTTTCACCAATGATAAACATTTACGAAACCGATGATGATTTTGTTCTCGAGACATATATGCCCGGAGTAACAAAAGAAAATCTTAAGATTAAATATGAAGATGGTGCTATTGTATTGATGGGTCGCATCAATTATGACGAAGTAATGAATAGAAAATATGTGCTTCGCGAAATGGAGATCGGTAATTACTACAGAAAACTGAATCTTTCCGATTCCATAGACGAAAGCAAAATTGAAGCACATTTCGAAAACGGTTTATTAACTCTGCATTTACCGAAACACGAAAGAATTAAACCAAGAACAATTGAAATTTCGTAATGCGGGAAATGTTGAATAAAATGGAGGAGGTTGTTATGTCTCTTGTAAAATGGAATCCGGCTAAAGAACTTCTGAACATGGAAAGAGAGTTCAACAAATTGTTCAATTCACTTTCCACGCGCTTTGGCTTTGGTAGTAACGGTGACGACGAATATGAAAATGCAGTTTGGATGCCATTAACGGATATTATTGAGGAAGATGATAAATATATTCTGAATCTCGATTTACCGGGTGTGAGCAAAAAAGATGTGAAAATATCTTACTCCAACGGACAATTGATCGTAAGCGGTGAAAGGAAACACGAAAAAGAACGCAAAGGCGCTACTTATCACAGGGTAGAAAGAGCCTACGGAAAATATTATCGCTCTTTCAATCTGCCGGACAAAATAATGGAAGATAAAATCGAAGCTGAATTCAAAGACGGTGCACTCACCATTACTATACCCAAAGCCGAAGAAGCAAGACCGAAAGAAATAGAGGTAAAAGTTAAATAAAGGATGAACGGAGGAGTTTTCTCCTCCGTTCTTTTATTTAACGGAGGTAGCTATGAGACTGGATGATTTCTTTGATTTGGATAATTTCTTTGAAGATAAATTCGACAGTTTCTTTAGTTTCGAACCGGAATATAAGGAGAAAAATAAGCGTCAAATAAGAAAACCGGATAGTTGGACTCCGCTCGGTGATGTGTATGAGGATTCAAAAAGTTTCAAATTTAAAATAGATTTACCCGGCGTTTTGAAGAATCAGATCAGAGTAAAAACGGTCGGGAATAAATTGATGATTGAGGGATATCGTATTCCGGAGAAAGAAGAAGAAAACTGTATTTACCATCACGTTGAAAGATACTATGGACCGTTTTCCAAAGAATTTGAAATTCCGGAAAATGTATTACCGGATAAGATTTCTGCCGAACTGAAAGACGGGCAACTTATAGTTACACTGCCCAAAGATGATAGCTATACAATTGATAACTCAAAAGAGATAAAGATAAAATAGGAACATTTTGAACGAAAAGGTTTGTAAAATGAGGTTCTTTTTTGGATTTGAAGGAGGTTTGTTATGAAAAGAAAATTTCAAATACCCGGATACGGATTGCTATTAGTAGGAATATTGATTGGGGCGTTGGCTTTTTCTAATTGGAATAGCAAAACAGCTCCTGTTATATATGCAAACGAAAATAATTACTCTGCACTAATGGAATCCCAAGATACTCCGATTAGAACATTAAAAGATTTTAATAATGCTATTGTAAACATTGCAAAAGCAGTAAATCCGACCGTTGTAACAGTATTCATTGAAAAAAAATTAAAGGTTAGACAGAATGTTTTCAATCCATTCTTCGGAAGTCCTTTTGAAGATTTCTTTGGTGATTTCTTTGGACAAAGAAGATCTCCGCAACCAAAAGAAAAAGAATATATTCAACAAGGAATGGGGTCAGGGGTTATCGTATCCTCTGATGGATATATATTGACCAACAATCATGTTGTAAACGGTGCGGATGAAGTAAAAGTACGTTTGATGGACAAGCGCACATTCACAGCGAAAATAATTGGAACAGACCCTAAAACGGATATTGCATTGATAAAGATTGATGCGGAGAATTTGCCAAAAATTCAATTGGGCGATAGTGATAAATTACAAGTTGGAGAGACGGTGTTAGCAATTGGATCTCCATTAAGCGAAAATTTAGAACATACTGTTACTATGGGAATTGTGAGCGCAAAAGGCCGTTCAAATGTAGGTTTGGCGGATTATGAGGATTTCATTCAAACGGATGCGGCTATAAATCCAGGGAACTCTGGCGGTGCTCTTATAAATCTAGATGGGAAATTGGTAGGAATAAATACGGCAATCGCCACAAGAAGCGGAGGTTTTCAAGGGATAGGTTTTGCCGTACCGGTAAATATGGCTAAATCAGTTATGAAATCACTCAAAGAACATGGTACGGTGATTCGTGGTTGGTTGGGAGCATACATACAAAATGTTACTCCTCAAATTGCAGAAGCTATGGGACTGGACGTTCAAGAAGGTGCTCTTATTTCCGACGTAATGAAAGATTCTCCCGCAGAAGAAGCAGGTATTGAAGCAGGAGATGTGGTTGTAGAATTCAATGGAAAGAAAATTAAAAACTCCACACAATTGAGAAATATGGTTGCTGCTACTCCGCCGGACACAGAAGTAGAATTAAAAGTATTACGCGACGGAGAAGAGAAAACTATTACCGTAACTTTGGGTGAACTGAAAAACGAAGAAATCTCAAAAACCGAAAATGAAAAATATTCGGATCTCTTCGGTTTTGGCGTAGCTCCCGTGAATGATAAGCTTATAAAAAAATATGACTTACCCGAAGACGCAAAAGGTGTTGTTGTAATAAACTTGAATAGAAGAAGTAACGCTGCGGAAGCGGGCTTGAATGAAGGAGATATAATTCTTGGAATGAATAATAAAAAGATTGAATCACTATCTGATTTCAAGAAAATTGCTGATAATCTGAAAGGTGGAGATAATGTATTCCTAAGAGTAAGGAGAGGCGAAAGAAGATTCTTCGTGGCATTTACTCTTGAGAAATAGGAGACGAAGTAGAAATGGAATTTAAAGATTATTATAAAATACTGGGTGTAGATAAAAACGCAACCCAAGACGAAATAAAGAAAGCTTACAGAAAGTTGGCGCTAAAATATCACCCGGATAAAAATCCGGGTGATAAAGCCGCCGAGGAGAAATTCAAAGAAATAACAGAAGCCAACGAGGTTCTTTCCGATCCCGAAAAAAGAAAAAAATATGACCAGTTGGGATCTAATTGGAAGTACTACCAAAATATGGGACAAAACCAAGGCTTCGATTTCTTTTCCGGTTTTGGAAACGGAGGCAGACAGCGGACTTACCAATATCACGGAGATTTTGGAGACATATTCAACGATTTAGGTGGATTCTCCGATTTCTTTAAATCATTCTTTGGCGGTGGTTTTTCCGGCGATCAATTCGGCGGCTTTAACACAACTTCCGGTGTGCGCGGAAGAAAAGGTCAGGATTATACATCCGAATTGACCATAACTCTGGAAGAAGCAATTCGCGGTTCAGAAAGATTGATTAATGTTAATGGCAAAAAGATAAAGATTAAAATTAATCCGGGAATTGAAGACGGGAAGAAATTGAGAATCCGGAATCAAGGCGGTGCCGGGATAAACGGTGGAGAAGCCGGAGACCTTTATCTGAAAATCAAAATTGCCCCCCATCCCCTGTATGAATTGAAAGGTAATGATATTTATCATACCACTGATGTAGACATATTTACCGCAACATTGGGTGGAACGAAAAAAATCACAACACCGGACGGGAAGCAGATTGCTATTAGAATCCCCGCAGGTACGGAAAGTCAAAAGATGCTCCGGTTAAAAGGTCTAGGCATGCCTAAAGGAGACGGCTCTAAAGGGGATCTTTTAATTAAATTAAATTTTGTAACTCCTAAAAAATTGAAAACCGAAGACAAACAGTTGTTCAAAGAATTACAAAAGAAATACTTTTAAGCTTATATTTGCAAATTGATTTTGAAAACAGTAAACGGAGGATTAAATGGCTGAAAAAACCAGCACAAAACATACTTACAAATTTAAAGCCGAAATTAAACAACTACTCGATATTCTCGTTCATTCACTTTATACAAGCAGAGAAATATTTTTAAGGGAACTTGTATCCAACGCATCCGATGCATTGGATAAATTAAGATTCGAACAAAATAAAAATACCGAAATTGCAGATAACGACTTGCCATTGGAAATACGTATTGATTTTGACGATAAGAAAAATCTGCTCACAATCTCCGATACCGGTATCGGTATGACAAAGGATGAATTGGTTAAAAATATCGGTACGATTGCCAAAAGTGGTTCTGCGGAATTTTTGAAATCTCTTGCCGAAAACAAAGAAGATGCAAATAATATAATCGGTAAATTCGGTGTCGGATTCTACTCTGTATTTATGGTTGCCAAAGAAGTTGTAATCAAAACAAAATCATACAAACCCGAAGAACCGGCGATGTTGTGGCGTTCGGACGGTACCGGTAGTTTTGAAATAGAAGAACTTACCGAACCGAAGAAAAGAGGTACTAC
>CAZULK010000080.1:0-12404 GCA_964621225.1 uncultured Melioribacteraceae bacterium
ATATTTTATTCACACCGGAAGATTCTATACTTTTAAGTTCCGGCAATGTAATTTTCAATTGTAAGTTTTTCCTCGGAGAAAGATTTCGCTTAGTATAAATTACTAAAGTCTTTCCTTCGACCTCGGTTTTGATATATTTTAATAAATTCTCCTCGGCCCTTACTTTAACCCCGAAATCTTCTCCGGACACAATTTTCACATGAAATATTCCCGATACGTCGACCTTTTCGAAGCCCGACAGTTTTCTTTCCTTTACAACTACATTCCCGTTCCCTCTAACTCCGAACGGTCTGCATGCAGAAAGAATTATGAACAAAACAGGAATACTATATAATAAAATTTTTCTCATACCAATTCCATTTTTGGCATTTTAGACGCAACTATTTTACAGTTTGTTCAATTATGTTGAATAATTTCAAAAAAATTTCTTATTTTCCGACTATCAAATTAGATGGCAGATGAAAAAGATATCTAAGGAAGAATATAACCGGCTCAAGAAAGATACTTTCGATCATCTTTTCCAGGGAAGGAAAAAATTAGCGCTCGAAGGTGCGAAGAAATTATATCAATTTCAGCCCAATGATGGCGAAGTTGTAATGCTTATGGCTTGGGCAGCCTTGGAAAATGGTGATCCCGCTACAGCAATGGAGTTGGCCAATACTGCCATTGAATTGGAAGACTCCCATACCAACAGATTATACAGAGGTTACATTCTTTCCAGAATGAATATCTTTGACGGCGCACTGAAAGAATTAGATTTTGCAATTAAGAAACAATCTGAAATAATGACGTGGTCATTGCTCACAAAGTGCCGTTCACTTGCCGGAATGAATAATTTTGAGGACGCAAAAAAGGTATTGAAATCCTCAATCCCCCACGATAATTATAAAAAAGAATGGGAAGAGTGTGAAGAACTTCTTGAAATTGCCTCCAAGCTTAATGATCCCGACACGGAATTTGAAGTATCCGAATTACTGGATAGATGTGCAGAAGCATTCATCTCAAAGGATTATTGGTTCATTCTTTATACCACAAAGCTATTGCTAGACAATATTAAGAACAAGAAAAACAAGCAGAATGCCCAAGTATTGCGTCTGAAAGCAATGCTGATGACTTATCAATATTTCCCTGCACATAAAGAAGCCGAAAGTCTGAGCAAAGAATTGAAAAAGAACGAAGAATTTCAGAAAGTTTATCAAAAATTACAGGATCTGGTTAAAGGCAAGCATCAAATTCAATTGGATGAAATAGAAAAAGAAGAAATTGAATATACAATTGATGAAAGTGAAGAAATTACACTTGATGAAGAATCGATGGAAGAAGGAAGCAAGTTCAAAACTGGAGCCATCTTCTTCCCCAATGAATATGCCGATGTATTCTCAGCAAAAGTATATGACGCATTCTTGGATAAAACCCAAGGAAAGAGAGTATATTATTATCAATTCAACGAAAAAACACTTCGTCATGCCGGCGTAGAAGTAATTTTTAATAATCCATTTTATCAAATTGAAGATAAGCAATACAAATGCCGGGCTGTGTGGTATTTAAATGATTTTGAAATTGGAGCAAACGATTTTCTTTTGGAAGTAAGCCAAGATTGGGATGCGGTAATATTCAGCCAAACTTGGGGCTCGGACGAAGTTCATGCATGGGCAAGAGGACAAGGGAAAGTAGAAATTTATTTCGAGGGATTTAAAGTTTGCGACAAATGGTTCGGTATTGGTCATGAAGCCATCGAAATTGAAAAAGAAGAAAAATCGAAAATTGACAAACCCGTTTTCACCAAAGATGAATCTTCCGAAGTAGATGATAAAGCCAAAACAACGGAAGAAATTCTTCCTCCAGAAGAATCGATTGAAGATGTTTTAGAGGAATTGGATAAATTCATCGGTCTCGAATCGATTAAAAAATCGGTACGCGATTTTATTACCTATTTGGAATTTATTCAACAAAGGAAAAAGAAAGGATTCAAAGTTGATGAATCCATTTCACTTCATTCGGTATTTGTGGGTAATCCGGGAACGGGTAAAACAACCATTGCTCGTTTGATGGGTCGGCTTTTTAGAGCGATGGGAGTTTTGCCCAAAGGTCATGTAATTGAAGTAGACCGTTCCGGTCTTGTGGGGCAATATGTTGGGGAAACAGCTCAGAAAGCAGGCAAAGTTATTGATGAAGCAATGGGCGGAGTGCTCTTTATAGACGAAGCGTATACCCTTGTTAAAAAAGGTGGCGGTGGACAAGATTTCGGTCAGGAAGCAATTGACATTCTCTTGAAGAGGATGGAAGACGACAGAGGAAAATTCGTGGTTATTGCAGCCGGTTATACCGAAGAAATGGAAACATTTTTAACCAGTAACCCCGGCTTGAAATCCCGCTTCACACGGACATTCGAGTTTGAAGATTACACTCCGGAAGAATTAATGCAAATATTCGAAATGCTGATGGAAAACGAAGAGTATTCCATCACTGACGATGCCAAGGAATTTCTATTAAAAGAATTCACACGAATGTACAGAAACCGGGATAAAAATTTTGGTAATGCACGCCTCGTCAGAATCTTGTTCGAAGAAGCAAAACTGGAATTGAGTAAACGATTTACCCAGTTACCCAAAGAGGAACAAACTACCGAAGCAATGACCACAATTATTTTGGATGACGTTAAGAATATAGTTGCAGAAAAAGGTCACAAAGAAGCTAAAATAAGTATTGACGAAGAGCAATTAAAATCCGCCTTGGATAAACTCAACGGGCTTATCGGGCTTGAAAGAGCACGCAAGGAAATTGAGGATTTGGTAAAACTTGCACGATATTATGCAGAAGAAGGTGAAGACCTGAAAAGTAAATTCTGTAATCATTATCTTTTCCTCGGGAACCCAGGTACCGGTAAAACAACTGTTGCAAGAATTTTCGGACAAATATTTTCTGCATTGGGCATTCTGCCAAAAGGTCATCTTGTTGAAGTAGACCGGCAAGGGCTGGTTGCCAATTTTGTAGGACAGACAGCACAGAAAACATCGGAAGCAATTGATAAAGCATTGGGAGGAACTCTCTTCATTGACGAAGCATATACACTCGCTACTTCCGGTGGCTCGAACGATTTTGGTAAAGAAGCAATCGATACTTTACTGAAACGAATGGAAGACGACAGAGGTAAATTTATTGTCATAGCTGCAGGCTACACTGATGAGATGAAAGCATTTATCGAATCGAATCCGGGAATTCAAAGCAGATTTACAAAAACAATCCACTTCGACGATTACACTCCCGATCATTTGCTTCAAATTACTGAAAAAGCTTTCGCTGCCGAGGATATCAAAATACCTTCGGAAATTAAGAAGGCTCTTTACAAATATTACACGGAATTGTATCGCAACAGAGATAAAAATTTTGGCAACGCAAGAATTGTTCGTAATATTGTAGAAGCCGCAAAGCAAAAGAGATTGATAAGATTAGCCGGACTGAGTCAGGAAGAAAGATCGAAAGAAGAGAATGCTTCGCTTCATATAGAAGATTTCGACGTTCTGGAAAAGAAAGAACCGAAAGCCGAACGTTACGAAATATCCACTGATCCCGAAGGCATCAAAAAAGTGATGGATGAGTTAAATTCACTTACCGGATTGAAATCGGTTAAGGAAGGTGTGGAAAAATTAATCAATGGTTTGAAAGTTGCAAAACTAAGGAAAGAACGCGGATTATCAGTAATAGAAAAACCATTGCATGCAGTATTTTTGGGTAATCCCGGAACCGGTAAAACCACTGTTGCAAGGTTGATGAGCAAAGTTTACAAAGAATTGGGATTACTTGAAAAAGGTCACTTGGTTGAAGTTGACAGGGCAGATTTAGTAGCCGGTTATCAAGGTCAAACGGCTACTAAAACAGATGAAGTAATCAAAAAAGCCTTAGGCGGAACCTTATTTATCGATGAAGCTTATACCCTTGCCCGGGGAGGAAATGATTTCGGTCAAGAAGCAATTGATACTTTACTGAAAAGAATGGAAGATCACAAAGGCGAATTTGTATGCATAGTGGCCGGATACACAAACGAAATGAATGCTTTCTTGGCTTCTAACCCCGGATTGAATTCAAGGTTCCCCAATAAATTCGTATTCGAAGATTATTCTCCCCGGGAACTTTTGGATATTGCTTGGAACATTGCCGAAAAGAATGGTTACGTTTTGGATGAAGGAGCTTTACAAGCATTATTAGAAATTTTCGAAGAACTTTATCAAAATAGAGATAAGAATTTTGGTAACGCTAGAACGGCAAGAAATATTTTATATGCTGCAATCGCCAATCAAGAAGAACGCTTAGCTTTAGGCACAGACCTCTCAAAAGAAGAATTAATGACCATCACTTACGAAGATGTTTCCAAGGTGGATACCCACATCGGTTTGAGTTAAGATTAATTTTTAACTTTTATTCCCGCCCTTAGTTTAATATCTTTGCGAATATTTTTACAAAAGTACTATTCAATTCAATATAGGAGTATTCATGTTTAAAGACCATCCTAAGGGATTATATGTTCTCTTCTTTACAGAAATGTGGGAGCGCTTCAGTTATTACGGTATGCGCGCTATCCTTACTTTATATATGATTAACGCGTTAATATTTGATAAAGCTTTTACATCATCAATTTACGGCTATTATACCGGGCTTGTTTATTTAACTCCCCTTTTGGGCGGTTATGTAGCTGATAAATATTGGGGAAACAGACGTTCAATAGTTTTCGGTGGAGTAATGATGTTAATCGGACAACTTGCACTTTCTGCAAGTGGATTTTTATACTCCCCATCCGCAAGTCAAACGGTAGTTACTTCATTTACGTTCAATACACAACAAATACTGTTTTTGTTTGGTCTTTTCTTTTTAATATTTGGAAATGGTTTTTTCAAGCCCAATATTTCGACAATGGTTGGGTCTCTGTATCCGGCAGAAGCGATTAAGAGCAGGGATTCAGCATTTACAATATTTTATATGGGAATTAACCTTGGTGCCTTAATTGCTCCTTTCATTGCAGGTGGATTAGGTGATACCGGTAATCCGGCCGATTTTAAATGGGGATTTCTTTCAGCAGCAATTGGAATGGGAATTGGATTAATTACATTTATTATTGGAAAGAAGAAACACCTTGTAACACCCGATGGTGAACCGGTTGGAATGGTTCCCAAAAAACAAACTGCCGAAGAAAAATTGGAAGCTAAAAACACTCCTTTAACTAAGGTAGAAAAAGAAAGAATTGCTGTTATTTTTATACTAGCTTTCTTTGTGATATTCTTTTGGGCAGCCTTTGAACAAGCAGGTGTTTCACTTACATTTTTTGCTGAAGAGCAAACCGACAGGGTAATCGGATGGCTCGGGAATTGGGTTATTCCTGCAAGTTTCTTCCAGGCTATAAATCCCGTTGCAATAATTATCTTTGCACCCGTGTTCGCCGGAATATGGACTAAATTAGGCAAACGAAACAAAGAACCCAACACACCAATGAAAATGGCTCTTGGATTATTCATGCTGGCTTTAGGTTTTGCATTCTTGGTTATGGGGTCTAAAATAGCAGATACAGGGGTAAAGGTAAGCCCTCTTTGGTTGGTTGGAGCTTACACACTGCATACATTTGGGGAATTGTCTCTTTCTCCCATTGGTTTATCGATGGTAACAAAACTGTCCCCTGTAAAATTATCGTCCATTTTGATGGGAATTTGGTTTGGTTCCAATGCAGCCGCTAATTGGCTGGCAGGTCAATTAAGCACATTCTATCCGGAAGCGGGAAAAGCAACATCAATTCTGGGATATTCTATAACAAGCCTCTCGGACTTTTTTATGATTTTTGTTTTCATGGGATTGATTGCTTCTGTAATACTGTTTTTACTGAATAAAATGCTTGTTAAGATGATGCACGGAATTTCTTAGCAATAAAGAGATTTTTCTTTTACTATAAAAAACTAAGGAGTGTTTATGTTTAAGAATCATCCTAAAGGATTACCCGTTCTCTTTTTCACAGAAATGTGGGAAAGATTCGGGTTCTACACAATGCTGGCAATATTTGTGCTTTACTTGCAGGAAAACTTCCACTGGGATGCTGCTACCACTACAAATATTTACGGTATTTTTCTTGCTGCGGTATATTTCACCCCTATTATAGGTGGATGGATTGCAGATAATGTACTGGGGTATGGAAAAACAATTACGATAGGCGCTATAACCATGGGAATCGGGTATGCGCTAATGGCCATTCCAACTCATTCCGAAATACAATTATATTTGGCTTTAGCCGTTGTAGCAATCGGTAATGGTTTATTCAAAGCGAACATCTCTGTACTAGTAGGTAATTTGTATTCACACTCAAGTGGTTCTGTTAAGGATGCAGGATACAATATATTCTATATGGGTATAAATATCGGTGCATTCTATGCCCCTCAAGCCGCTACAGCAATTAAAAATTTCTTTGTAAATAATTTGGGTTACACACTCGCCCAAGGATACAACGCCGGGTTTGGTGTTGCTGCTTTGGGGATGGTAATCTCCTTAGTAATTTTCGTAGTTTTCAAAAAATATTATGCAGATGCGGATTATCAATCGAAACATGTTACGAATGATGATAAAGACTTAAAGTTAACTAAAGAACAAGAGAAAGAAAGAGTTACCGCTTTGATGATTATATTCGCTATCGTTATATTCTTTTGGATGTCATTTCACCAGAATGGTGCGGCTCTCACTCTTTTCGCAAAGAATTATACCGATGTAAACGTGAGTGCACTGACATATGTTCTCTTCGACATTGTAGGCCTTCATGCATTATTAGCATTGTTGCTGGGAGGTGGATTTGCATTATCGAAAAATGCTTCCCCGAAAGGAAAAATGTATGGTGGTTTGGCAGCACTTATCGGTTTGTTCGTAATTATTTATAAATGGACAAGTTTACCGGACGCAAACAGTATCTCTCCGGAACAATTTCAATCATTTAATCCAATGTTTATAGTCCTTCTTACCCCGGTGGTAGTAGGAATGTTTAAGTGGATGAATTCAAAAGGGAAAGAACCTTCTTCCCCCGGAAAAATTGGAATCGGTATGGTGCTTACTGCTGCTGCATTTTCCGTAATGGTTATTGCATCCATCGGATTACCTGCAGTTCACACTTTGGGAGGCCAAGCATCTTCTGTTACAGTAAGTCCATATTGGTTAATTATGACTTATTTCATAGTAACAATCGGTGAACTACACTTAAGTCCGATGGGACTTTCTTTTGTTTCCAAAGTAGCTCCGCCAAAAATGAAAGGATTAATGATGGGAATGTGGTTTGGCGCCACCGCCGTTGGCAACTACCTTTCAGGATTTGTCGGAAGATTCTATCAGAACTGGGAATTATGGCAATTTTTCTTATTACTAGTTTGTACTTCCCTATTGGCAGCAGGATTGATTGCAATATTCCTAAAAAAATTAAAACATGCCACAGAATAAATTTAAGCCCGGTTCTGCCGGGCTTTTTTAATCCCCTTTTTAAATTATAAATATTATTTTATCTTTAATGTCGGAATAATAATTCAGTGGGAGTTGAGATGAGCGAATTTGTATGCATTTTTGAAGATGAAAAAGTAGTTAATTTTCATCCCCTCACATTTACAAAACCATTATTTGAACTGCGGGTTGGAATTCTTACCATTCGAGAGAAATACCAGAATTTACACCCTGAAAAAAAATACTTTTTCCACATGAGAAATTATTTGGCGGAGAATTATAAAGAATGGAGGCCTAATTATTTAGTTAACGACCTTCCGGATACGGATAAAACTATCGTATTCATAAATTCTCGATTAATACCGGAAAGGGATTTATTCGAGCTATTTCTGGATCAGAAGAATTCTAAGATTTTTCTGGATCAAAATAATTACCCGGTTGCAGCATGTTTGAAAAAGGATGATTTGCCGGAAGATATTATTTCGCAAGATTATTTTGATTTAAGAAATATTGAAAATATACCATACGAAAAAATCGATTGTTCGCTCTTCCATTATCCATGGGAATTGGTTAATAATAACGGTGAAGAATTAATAAAAGATTTCAATTTATTAACTGAACAAGAAATAGAACTTGTTACAGGAAAAATTTACGAAGGCGCTCATCTCTTAAATAGGGATAGCATCTATATTTCCCCTACTGCAGTTGTTAAACCGGGTGTAGTTCTTGATGCTGAAAATGGCCCGATCTACATAGACGACGATGCAGAGATTTTTCCGAATGCAGTTATTGAAGGTCCGGCTTACATTGGAAGCAGAACCAAAATAAAGATAGGTGCAAAAATTTATGAAAATACTTCAATTGGTAAGGTATGTAAAGTTGGCGGTGAAGTTGAAGAAAGTATAATTCATTCCTTTTCCAACAAACAACACGATGGATTTTTAGGTCATGCTTATCTCGGACAATGGGTTAATTTGGGAGCTGATACAAATAATAGCGACTTAAAAAATAATTATGGAAATGTAAGAGTAACAATCAACGGTGAAACTATTGATACCGGTTCAACATTTGTCGGCTTAATAATGGGCGACCATTCAAAATCCGGGATTAACACTATGTTTAATACCGGTACTGTAGTTGGAGTGGGATGCAATATTTATGGAAGCAACTTTCCTCCCAAATATATTCCCTCCTTCTGCTGGGGTGGATCAGACGGTTTGGTAACTCATAAATTCGATAAATTCATTAAAGTTGCTCAAATTGTAATGGCAAGAAGAAATGTTGAATTACAACAAACTCAAGTTGATCTTTACAAAGAGATATATGACAGAACTTATGAAGAAAGAATAAAGATTGGCATTCAGGCATAAGTATGTTTAGGAATTATCTCTATCTCTTTCGCTTGGCGGGAGAGTTGAAACAATTAATTGACGGAGCTGAAATAATTGATTCTTACTCTCAAGAGAAGGACAAACTATTTTTACAGATTCCCGGTAATACCAATGAATACAGAACATTAATATTGGATACATCTTCCCTATTCAATTTTGCATTCATTAAGGATGAACATCATAAGGCAAAAAAAAACACTATACAATTCTGCGATGATTTTCTACCCGCAAAGATTACAGACGTATTAATAGCAGATGATGATAGAGTCATTAAAATTATTACTTCATCGGGGGAACTATATTTCACTGTTTGGGGTGGAATTTCGAATGTAGTTTGGATAAAAGACGAAAAAGTTGAATCATTTAAAAAGATTAAAAAAGAAAATTACATTTCCCAATTACTGAAGTTAGAATTTATTGATCCTTCCCAAAATTTTATGATTGACTATTTTCAATTAACACCACCGGAAATAAAAGAGAAATATTTTTTTGTTCGGAAAGATATTTACAATGAATTGCTTCACAGAACTGAGTTGGGCATAAATTCTTTTGAAGCTACGAAAGATATTATTCATGAAATACTTGATGGGAAAATTTCTATCTCCAAGTTAAGTGAAAATGAATTTAAACTTCATCCGGATGATTTTTTAATATTTAAGAATTCAATTCATATTAAATCGTTCGATTCGGTTATTGAAGCGGTTAATAATTTTAGGTCTATTTACTTTTCCGAAAAGAATAAGAACGAAAGACTTAATAAATTAAGCATTTATTTGAATAAGGAGTTAGATAATCTCTCCAGAAAAATGAATAAATTACGGCAAAGAATTGATGCCGGCAGCAGAGAAAAGGAATATAAAAACTATGCCGATCTCTTGGCTGCAAACTTGAATAATCTTGTTCCCGGAAGTGATTCGGTAATATTGGAAGATTTTTATACAGGAGAAAAAATTAAAATAGCTCTGGACAAAAAATTATCACCTCAGAAAAACATTGATAAATATTATGAAAAATCACGTGACGAAAGAATATCCTTCGAAAAATCAAGCCAATTGTTCGATGAAATTAATTTAAAATATCAAAAATTGATTGAGATAAAAAACAAATTGCAAGATATAAGCTACGACGAATTAAACGAACTGTATATGAAATTTGTGGGAGAAAAATCGAAGATGGACAATAAAACCGAAGGGATTAAGTTTAAACATTATATAGCCGAAAATAAATATCATATTTATGTTGGGAAGGATAATAAAAATAATGATTTGTTGACCTTTAAGTTTGCCAAACAAAATGACTATTGGTTCCATGTTCGGGGATATAGCGGATCACATGTTGTTCTAAAAGTGGACAACGCTAAACAAGGCATGCCGAAAAATATTATTAAGTCGGCGGCTTCCTTGGCTGCATATCACAGCAAAGCAAAAACAGCTGGTGTAGTTCCGGTGATTTATACTTTCAGAAAGTATGTTCACAAGAAAAAAGGTATGGCACCTGGCCAAGTTGCTGTTCAAAGGGAAAACAGCGTAATTGTTCCTCCCGAAATACCGTCTAACTGTGAGTTTGTTACGGATTGAATTCATTAGAATTTCAAAGACGATTTAACGATTTTTGTATCTTTAATTTTTAGTATTTATGAAGAGACCGGTAATTTATAAAATATTATTTTTCCCTTTAATTTTGGGTTTGTTATATAATTTCATTTCTCCTAATGGTATTTCCATTATCAGAACTGAGACTGAATCTGTTCAAGTAAAAGGATTTGAGGATGATGAGGATACTACAAAAACAATTCAACTGAAAATAATCGATGTGAAAACTGCTTACAATTATTGGAAAGATGGATCAATAATATTTATAGACGGTCGTGATAAATGGGATTTTGCAGAAGGACACATCCCCGGTGCAATTAATTTGCCGGAATATAAAATTGATGAATTGGAAAAAGAAATAGGAGCTCTCAATAAAGACAACAAATATATTGTTTATTGCTCGGGAGAAGATTGCGATGCATCGAAAAGGTTAGCCGAACACTTAATGAAAAAAGGATTCCGGAATATTCTTGTGTTCGAAGGAGGATTTGAAGAATGGTTAGCAAATAATTTTCCAAAGGAAACTTCAGATGAATAGCATATTATCAAATAAATATCTTCTATTGCTATTTCGTTTTCTTATTGGTTTTGTTTTCGTTTTTGCTGCTATTAATAAAATTGCTTTTCCAAATGATTTTGCTTTATCAATAGAAAATTACAGAATAATACCCCTCTTTGCAGTTAACATTATTGCAATCTATTTACCTTGGTTGGAACTTATTATAGGAATATTACTTATCTTTAATGTTAATGTGAAAGAGAACTCTTTTTTATCCACTGCCCTTCTTTCATTATTCACTCTTATGGTATTGCAAGCCGTAATAAGAGGATTGAATATTGAGTGCGGTTGTTTCGGAACGCACGACGGACAAAAAGTTGGTCTGTTAAAAATTTCAGAAAATATTCTACTAATATGCATAAGTTTTATTTTATACAAATTTGGCAGCAGGAATACAGATGATTGAGAAACTACATCAAGATAAAGATAAGATAAAAAAAATCCTCGTATTAAAATTAAGAGGCATTGGAGATGTAGTACTTGCTACTTCCGCAATTAAAAACTTATCCGACTATTTTACCAATGCTTCAATTGATATAGTTACGGAAAGACCTTCTGATCAATTGTTAAAAGAATTACCCTTTATAAATGAAGTGATTCATTTTAATAGAAAATCTACCAAAGAAAGAATAAAATTAGCATTTGCCTTGAGGAAAAACAGATATGATTTTGTTGTGGATTTTTTCTCGAACCCATCGACTGCACAGTTAACTGCATTCTCCGGAGCTAAGTTTAGAGCAGGTTTTCCTTACAAAGGAAGAAAATATGCATATAATTTATTCGGACCTGAAGAAAGGGGTAAATATCATGCGGCAGAATTACATCATAAATTTTTAGAATTGCTCAACATCCCCGTGAATTCAAGGGATTTGATGATCGGTTTGAAAGATGAAGATAACTCTTTTGCTAAAGAGATCATTTCACAAAATATACAATCTAATAAAAGAATTTTGGGAATTTCACCCAGCGGAGGTTGGGATTCAAAAAAATGCGAACCGGAAAAATTTGCCGAATTTGCAGAAGTGATTCTAAATAATTTGGATTGGAGTGCTATTATACTTTGGGGACCGGGCGATTTTGAGGATGCGGTTAAAATCAAAAATATACTAGGCGATAAAGCATTTTTAGCTCCGAATACAACCATCTCACAAATGGCTGCATTGTTAAAAAATTGTGATGCAATAATAGCCAATGATTCCGGTCCTATGCATATTGCAACAGCAGTTGGAACTCCGGTACTTAGCATTCACGGCCCAACCAGCCCCACTTTGCAAGGTCCTTACGGAAACAAGCATTCATATGTGCGATTGGAAGAACTCGATTGTATAGAATGCAATCTATTGGTTTGCAATAGAAAACATGAATGCTTTATGAATCTGCCCAAAGATATAGTTTATGATAAATTTAAAC
>CAZULK010000081.1:0-12328 GCA_964621225.1 uncultured Melioribacteraceae bacterium
CACTCACTATTTTTTCAAAGATGAAAATGATAATAAATGTTAATTTATAAAAAGTCAAGTGTGTCTTTTACTATAGTGACAACAGAATCTATTTCTTTTTTAGTTATGGTGAGAGGAGGTAAAAGTCGAATAACTGTAGTTCCTGCCGGCAATGCAACAACATTTTTACTCAATAGTTTTTCCAAATACGGTTTAACCTTTGTTTTCAGTTCAATCCCAATCATTAATCCTATTGAGCGTATATCGCGTATTAAATTGGAGTCAATATTTTTTAATTTTTCATAAAAATAGTAACCGTTCGTTTGAGCATTTTCAATCAAATTATCATTCTCAATTATATTCAATACCGACAAACCGGCAGTGCATGCTAAAGGATTTCCACCAAAAGTGGAACCGTGTTTCCCGCGGGGCAAATCAATCTTATCCGAACAAAGCACCGCACCGATAGGTATTCCTCCGCCCAAAGCTTTTGCCATACAGAGAATATCAGCTTCAATACCATAATGCTCAATGGCTAGGAATTTTCCTGTTCTCCCCACGCCGGTTTGTATTTCATCAATTATTAAAATTATACCTTTATCGTCGCAAAGTTTTCTTATGTTTTGAATGAATTCTTTTTCCGCTATGTTAATTCCCCCTTCCCCTTGAATAAGTTCAAGAATAATTCCGGCAGTATCATCGTCTACCAATTGTTCAAATTTATCAAATTTATTGAACGGGGCGAATGAAAAGCCCGGAACTAAAGGTTGAAATGCATCTTTATATTCCTTTTTGAATGTTGCAGACAATGAACCCATCGTTCTACCATGAAAACTTTTCATTGCACAAACAAAATTCTTCTTCCCGGTTGTAAATCTTGTAAATTTTATTGCTGCTTCGATTGCCTCTGTTCCGGAATTACAAAGAAATGTCCTGGTTAAATTTTTGGGAACAAAAGAATGCAGTTTTTCTAAAAATTTTGCCTTTGTATCATTGTAAAATATTCCGGGATTTATAACCAATTTATTCAATTGCTCGGTCACATCGGAGATGAATTGTTTGTTTGAATGACCAATATTTCCAACACCTATACCGGCCGCACAATCCAGATATTCATTACCTGCGGCATCATATAATTTTGTCCCTAATCCTTTAACGAAAGCGATTTCCCTTTTGGGGTAAACATCGAATTCAAAACGGCTCTGTAATTCAATTATGTTATTCATTGTATTATTGTTCCTCTATTATTTAATACTAAATCAATCGGATTTTCAGCTCTTCCGTCTGCAATCATAACTTTAGGTGAGTTGGAAACGAATAACTTATTCAGCGCATGAATTTTTCTTTTAATTCTTCCCTCTGCTTTTTCTTCCCAAAGTATTAGATCATTTTTTGTTAAAGATGTTATCAAACTATCTTCGTTGTTTGCATCTTCCAGCAAACCCGGGGCTTCTATAAACTGCACTATCATTTCCGGTTTGAACGCTTCATTAAGTAATGCAACAATATCATCATTTTCGCTGTTTATTGCTTTTCCGTTTTCATCAGCAATTGGCACGGTTAATACGGGTAATAAATTATGTTCAATAAATGAATTTAATAATTCTTTATTAACTTCCTTGGGTTTGCCCGAATTATCGCGAATGATTTTTAATTTTCCGTTTTCCCTTACGCGGATTCCTTTATTTCTTTTTCCAACAATCAATCTGCCATCCATTCCGGTCAAACCTATTGCATTCAATCCATTTGAATTTAATAACTCTACAATCCTTTTGTTTCTTAATCCGGCGTATGCCATTAATTGAAGATCGATTAGAGAATCATCTGAAAAGACCGAACTATAACCGGATACTGAAGTAACTACTTTCTTTTGAATACCGAGCTTTTCTGCCAACTCGTCCCTAAAATAATTTGCACCATGAACAATAATTTTGGGACCGGATAATCGATTTATATTTTTGGCAATTGCTTCAATATTAATGTTTTTTCCACCACCGATTTTAATTATAACCATTCTAAATATTCCCTTGTATTGTTATTTATTTTTTCCCAATTACTAACTATGCCCAATTTTTCAGAGCAGATCATTTGAATGCCTTCACTTGTATGCTTATGCATAGTATAATATTCTTCATCATCTTCAAAGTAAGAATTCAAATATATACCTTCTTCGTTTGCAATAATAAAATTCATCCCCCTAATCTTACTGCTTCTGGAAATGATTATTTTTACGGCTTTTTCAATTGATTCTTTTAATTTATCATGGTTCAATCTTAAAACAAAATTGAAAATTTTCTCCGCACCTATACGTCCTTCCATTTTCAGTTTAACGCCTCGTAATTCACCGTTAAAAATAAAAACATTACTTCCACGAATGAAAGGCATATTATTTTCAATCATAATGTCTCTATCTTCAAAAGCACTACGGGCATGCACCAAAATAGTATTTGTAGGTTCAAACCGGAAATCCGGTTCTTCCCAAATGGGCGTGATGGATTTATGAATAATCCATGATTCATTTTTTTTGATTGCTATTCCCCAACCATGTCCTTGATATTCCTTACTGTTTTTACACATCTCTGCAAAGGGAGTTAAATAATATGCCGGATCAAATACCTGTTTTGAATTTACGAATAATAATCTACACATAACTCACCTATGCTGGAAATAAACCCGGGAAATTAAGTCCCGTTGTTTCTTCAATTCCATTCATTATATTGAAAGCTTGCAAAGCCTGTCCTGCCGCACCTTTCATTAAATTATCAATTGCGGAGATAACAACAATTCTATTCGTTTCCTGATCGACAACAAAACCAACATCACAATAATTTGAGCCACCCAATATTTTCGGATCTGGTAATCGAACAATCCCGTCCCTTTCTTTAATTATTCTGATAAAAGGTTCTGCCGAGTAGTACTTTCTATAAATTTTCCATAAATCTTTTTCCGTTATAGTTTCTTTCGGGAATAAAGATGAAGTAGCCAATACTCCTCTTATAATATTCACGGAAGTTAAACTCATATGAATTTGTATTTTCCCACCGAAAGATAATTCTTGAATTACCTCAGCCGAATGTCTGTGTCCTGTTGGTTTATAAGATCTTAGAGATCCTTGTCGAACCGGATGGTGAGAAAATTCGGAAGCACTATTACCTGCTTCGCTACTACCTGCTTTAATATCAACTACCGTTCTATCAGTCTCGATTAATTTTTCTTTATACAATGGATACAAGCCCAAAATGGTTGCTGTTGCATTACAACCTGCACTGGATATATACTTGGCATTTTTCATTTCATCCCGATGTAATTCGGGAATACCATAAACAAATTCTTTTAGTAGTTCGGGTTTCTGATGATCCAAGCCATACCACTTTTTATAACTTTCTGAATCATTCAACCTGAAATCCCCGCTTAAATCAATTATTTTTTCTGCCTTTGAAATGAAAATGTCAATCATACTCATTGTTTTTGCGTGAGGAAGACAAAGGAAAATAACATCGCAGTTTTCAAGTTCTTCTATTGATGTAAATTTAAGATCAGTCAGCCCCCTAAGATTCGGATGGACTTTGTGAATCGATTTCCCTACGAACCGTTCTGATGTAACTTGATTTATTTTTACATTTGGATGAAACAGTAATAGTCTGAGTAATTCTCCTCCGGCAAACCCGGAAGCACCAACAACGGATACATTTATGCTCATTATTTATCCTCCGTATTTTCAATTATGTAATCAACAATTTTAGCGGGAATATTGACACCCGTTGTATCTATTGAGTTTTTGAATTCCATTGTATAATTCACTTCATTTACCATCAATCCATTTTCACTTTCGAAAAGATCGATAGCAACTATTCCACCACCAACGGCTTTTGCAGCACGAACTGAAAGGTCTGCAATTTCATCTGTCACCGGGCAATTGGTCGCCACTGCACCACGTGCTGTATTAGTAATCCAATGTTCGCTTTGTCTGTATATAGCTGCTATACATTCGTCTCCTACAACAAAGCTTCTTATATCCCTACCATTTTTTTCAACGTATTTCTGGATATAAAAAATGGAATGATGATATGAGCCAAGAATTGTTTTATGTTCCAAAACCGTTTCTGCAGCGTCTCTGTCATTTATTTTAGAAAGCAATCTTCCCCAAGAACCTACGGCGGGCTTTAATACAACCGGATATCCCATCTCTTCAATGGCTTCCAGAGCAGATTGCTCCGTGAAAGCAACTGCAATTTCGGGTTGAGGCACATTATGCTCTTTCAATCTAATTGATGTAAGTAATTTATCACCACAAACTCTTGCCACTTCTCCATTGTTAAAACATTTAATTCCGTAACTCTCGAATAACCTAATTGCATGTAATGCTCTGGAGTGATTGATACATCTTTCTACGACCGAATCTACTTTGTATTGTCCATTGAGCAAATCGAAGTGAATTTTTCTATCGTCAAAATGAACCAATTCAATATTTTCTCTTTTGTTAAATTCTTCCAATAATAATTTTTCATCTTTTCTAATCAATGAATGCAAAAATCCGATTTTCATTTTTTCCTCTTAATTTGTTTTTCCATGATGTTGTACAAAGTTAATTAAATGCGGCAGCTCGTCGATCTCTACAACTCTTCCTTTTTCGCCAATGGTTTTAACATGATTGAGCAGTTCGAATTCTTCTTCCGGTGTTAAATCATTAATATTCAAAATTCTTAAAGCAAACTTTAACGATGCAATCCCGGACATGTGATCGAGCGAAAAGTGTCTTTGTCTTCCGAACAATTCCGGATTCAAATCTTCATAGTGCATTGGATTCTTAGCGGCAGCATGAGTATGCACGCCAGCGCAATGTGTGAATGCATTTTTACCAACAATAGGATAATGGACCGGAATGGGTATATTACTATGGACACTGACCAAATTGTATAATTCGGCTAATTTCTTAAGATCATATTGTTTTTGATCGAAATTGGTATAGAGTACTGCAAGTAGTTGAGCAAGGTCTACAATTCCGGCACGTTCACCGATACCGAGAACTGATGCATCAATTAATTCTGCACCTCCGCTAATTGCATCCAATGCATTGGCAAAAGCCAATCCTCTGTCATTATGACAATGAGCTGCAATCATCGGGTTAAAACCTTTCGTTTTTAAATCCGATTTTAAACGAGAAATCAATTTCGACATACTTCTTTCTGTACCCGGCACCATAAAACCGGTTGTATCTGCAATCGAAATAATATCAACGCCGGCAGAACAAGCAGCTAAAGATGCAGAAAGTACATTCTCATATTCTGAACGAACAGTATCTTCGGGCGTATAACGAACCATGATGCCGGGATCTTTGGATTTGATATAAGAAACCAACTCAAATATCCTATCACTTACTTCATCCATATCTTTTTTAAACACATCGGAAAGTCTGTTATCGGATACACAATAAAAAACCCCAATGAATTTAACTCCACAATCAATTGCTTGATCAATATCTCCCTTTATAAGTCTTGAATGAGCCCCGACGGTAGCATTCAATCCTCTGCCTGCAATTGTTTTAACGGATTTGCGGATGTTCTCGGTTACAATTGGATGTCCCGCTTCTATAATATCAACACCTATAGCATCGAGAAGTTCAGCAATTCGCAATTTGATGTGATTATCAAAATGCACTCCGGGAGTCTGTTCCCCTTCCCGGAGTGTTGCGTCCAATACTTTAATCATTTTATTCACCCCAATCTTCTTCTTCCATCGGAGCTTCATCCACTTTGGGTGGATCAACGCTTATCACTTCAAGTTCAGAACCGCAATCCGGGCATTCCAATATTTCACCTTCGACGGTACCTTCCACAAATGTGATTTCTGCATCGCAAATTGGACAATTAGTATTCATGATTTCCTCCTTGTATATTTTTTTATTTTAATTTCCCTTCTTAGGAGGACTTTGAGGTGTGAACTTAAACCTACAAAAAAGCCCTTCCTATGGAAGGGCTTGGTTTATTAAATTTTTATATACCGCTACCCTTCCCGAATGGGCTTATCCTTCTTGTAAGATTTCTTTATCTTAAGAATTGATTGGGTTGCGATATTTTCTTTACAATTTTTCATATTGTTGGATGCAAATATAAATTATATTTTAATTTTGTCAATTTTTATTTTGTATAATTATGCAACTTCTTGCAATTTACTTTCCGTTAATACTTTAACCGGTTCCTTAATTCCTCGCATTTTCGAATGATTTTTAATCTTGAACAAGACAACATCCGAAATCTTTACACCTTTCGGGATTAGCAAGAAATTATTAACATCATAAAGGTCTTCTGCCAGTTCCATACCGATTCGCATCTCTTTCACTGTAACTGTGTCGTAAATTTTACCTTTCTCTGCTCCTTTTATTTCAGCTTCCAGTGCATACAACAATTCCACATTATAAGCTTTTTTATTTTCAGATAGTTTTTCTATACTTTCCAATTCACTGTATCCTTCTTCCAGCAGATCATAATAATCATTCAATAATTGCAATAAACTGGTTAGGAAATCTTTCTCGCCTTCCTCGTTAGATTTTTGTTGTTTTTCAATACTGTTGGCAATCTTCTCCATTCTCGGAATATTTCTCAATATACTTGCACCGGTCAATGGATGTGTCCTCATCAATTCGGCTTCGCCAGCAGTTAATTCTTCACCTCTATCGTGTTTTACAAATATTTCGTTTGGAACGGTTACACAACCAATTTGAGATAGCAGACATGCCGCTTCTGTTTCCCAATTAAATGGTCTGTGTAAACGACTTAATATTCTTTTTGCCATATTGTTGAAAAAAGCGGCTTTATTAAATGCCAGTGGACTTACCGACGATAAAATATCTGTTACTATTTTGATGGTTCCCAATAATGTTTTGCTTAGTACTTCTTTTTCTGCAATTATTTTTTTGTGTCTTTGAACTGATTCTTCCAAAGTTTTTACAAGATCCGAATGAGAACATGGTTTCATTAATACCCTAAATATATCACCTTGATTGATTGCTTTTTCCAGCATATGCACTGTTGCATTTCCTGTAAGTATAATACGAACTGCATCCGGTTGAAATTCTTGTGATTTAATCAAAAAATCGAGTCCGTTCATCATGGGCATATTATAATCGGAGATTATTACCGCAAAGTCATCATGTTCCTTTAATTTCATAAAAGCGTTTACCGCACCTTCGGCAGTATGAATATCATACCTGGATCTGAGGTTCCTTCTGTAACCATGCAGTATATTTTGATCATCGTCCACCAATAATATCTTATACATTTTATTACCTTTAGGTTAATATGTTCTCATTCATTGTCTGTAAACTTTTAATTACTTTATTTTTTATGTTGGGATCAATTGCAGATAATTCTTTCTCAAATTCACTTTCGTTCGTATCAAATAATTGAGCTAA
This sequence comes from uncultured Melioribacteraceae bacterium, assembly GCA_964621225.1. Classification (GTDB taxonomy): domain Bacteria; phylum Bacteroidota; class Ignavibacteria; order Ignavibacteriales; family Melioribacteraceae; genus CAYNUJ01. The sequence continues at coordinate 7,391 of CAZULK010000081.1, forward strand.
TTTAACGGCATCAGAAAATTCAGGTTCGTTCACGTTAATTTCTGATGAATGATGTTCTCCGACTGCATTAACAATCGGTTCCGGCAAATTCCATACACTTAAAAGATAAGCACCGATTTCAGCATGAGTAGTACCGAATGAATGTAATTCAGCATCATGAAAACTGTTATTTTCTTCATTTAAATACGCAGTTAATTTCAAATCGTAATTCTCTGTTTGTGAAATCAGCAAATATCCAATATCGTGCAATAAGCCTGCTATATAAGCATGTTTCGCAAGAAAACTATTTCCAGTCAATCCTTCGAATATCACTTTGGATAAATTTGCTATTCGAAGTGAATGGAGCCATAACTTATCCAATGTAAATAATTTTGTTTTTAGTGGCGGAGTTTTTTGGAATATTTCAGAATAGAGAACAATAGACCTCAAACTATTCAATCCCAAAATATTTAACGCTTGTTGTATATCCACCACTGTGCTGGGAAGATTGAAATAAGCGGAATTTACTATCTGTAATAGCTTTGCCGATACCGCAGGTTCTTTCTCAATAATATCACAAATTTTATGCATCGAAGGAGCTTCTGAATTAAGTTCTTTTTCTAATCTCAAATAGTTCTCGGGTAGTGCGGGAATTTTTTCTATTTGTGAAATCACCTTTGTGATATCTTCATTCACTATATACTTTTTCAAATTATATATTTTTTTGATTCTGGTTATCAGTTCATCTTTCGAACAGGGTTTCAGAATAAACTGATGACTGATTCTAACCGACCTTATTATATATTTTTCGTCAGTATGTCCGGTTAAAATAATTCTGATTACTTCCGGATAATTAATTGTCACATAATCCAATAATGATATTCCGTCCATACCCGGCATTTTCATGTCGGTAACCAATATATCGACTTTTTCATTATCGATATATTGAATTGCCTCTTCCGCAGTATCCAAGAATACCATTTCCCACTCTTTGGACTGGGAGTGAAGCATTCGCTTCAGCCCCGACAAAATATTTTTTTCGTCGTCTACGAATAGTATTTTCACTGTTGTTCTCCGTCGTTAACCGGGAGAAATATATCGAATGTTGTTCCTCTTCCATATTCAGAATCAACTCTTATTTCTCCATTGTGTTTTTTAACTATTAAATCATACGCTATTGTCAACCCTTGTCCAGTACCTCTCCCAATTTCTTTTGTTGTAAAAAACGGTTCAAATATTTTATTCTTTGTTTCCTCAGTCATTCCAATTCCATTATCTTGAATTGAAATCTTAACTCTATTCTCCGATATCAATTTCGTTGATATTTTTATCTCACCCCTTTCATCAATTTTATTTTTAAGTTTCTCTTCAATAGCATGTGCGGCATTAACAATCATATTTAGTAATACTTGATTGACTGAATCAACTTCGCAGTATATCTGAGGTAAATTCTGATCAAGTTGTAAATTGATTTCTGCGCAATACTTCCATTCGTTTTTAGAAATTAGCACAGTATTTTCTACAGCCTTATTTAAATCATTATAAGATTTTTCGTGATTACCGGGATGGGAAAACTCTTTCATAGCTTTCACTATCTTCGATACCCGCTTTATACCTTCTATATTTTGATCAATAGCTTCCGGAATTTCGGCTTTCAAGAAATCATAATCTATTTCATTTTTAAATTCTTCTATCGTCTCTTTTATATCCGTATGTTTTTGTATTTCTCTGTCAATTTTATCAATTAGTTCATTTATGGAATTAAAAGAATCTTTCAAAAAAGATGTGTTATCACCAATGAATTGCATCGGAGTATTTATTTCATGTGCAATACCTGCGGCTAGTTGTCCTATGGCTTCAAGTTTTTGAGATACTGCTTTTTGATTGGCAGTGTTTATCTTTTCAGTAACGTCTTCCATGATAGCAAGATAATTACTTATTTTATCTTCTGTAAAAATTGGCGATAAAACAATATTCAGCCAAACATTTTCATCGTTTTTGTCCTTCACCAAAAAGGTTCCGCTCCATTTTTCCCCATTGATAATTGACTTGGCCATTTCCCTTATATTTGTGGTATCATCACCGGAAACTATTAACTCTCTTGGATTTTTACCTATGAACTCCTCTTTAGGGAAACCGAGGATTTCTTCAATTCTATTATTCACATATTCAATTCTGCCTTTCAAATCCAATATCATTACGATATTTGCACTTTGTTCTACCGCCGTAACCATTTTATGCATTTGTTTCTGCATTTCATCCCTTTGGGATTCAATTAAAAAGAGATCGTATGCATTTTGAAGCAATTCGGCAAGAATTAAGACCAAACTCGAATTTTTCTCAATAAGGATAATGTCTTTATTTATTTGTTCTATAATTATTGCACCGGATTCTTTTTTATCCCGGTTTAAAGGAAGATAAAGATTGTGAACAAGATGGTTATTAAAACTTATTTCTTCAATGAAATAGCCTTCATTCACAACTAAATTATTTATTTGGGATGATTTGCCTTTTAGTTTGTTGAGGAATTCATGTTGTCTCCGGAGGGGTAATTCAATTTCATTATTATTTTTATCAATAGAAACTTCATGTTGAATTACAGTGTTTGTTCCCAAAAAGAAATGAATTATTGATGAATCAAAAAACTCATTCAGTTTTTTAGCTGCATAAAACAGTCCGGACTTGAAATTCTTTGTTCCGGTTTTCATTATATGATGTGAAATCATCGATAGAGTTTTTTCGAATTCCAACTGGAAGTTTAAATTTTCTTCATTCTTCTTTTTCTCAGTGATGTCGCGTGATATTCCGAATAAACCTGCAATATTTCCCTCACTATCAGGATAAGGCACTTTTGTTATATGAAGCCATCTATCTTTTCCATCGTTGTATTTATATATTTCTTCTTTTTGGTAAATAATGCCTTTTTCAATTATTTCTTTTTCTTCTTTTATAATTTTATTTGCATAATTTTTATCAAAAAGATCACCAACATTTTTACCTAGAACTTCTTTTTCATTTTTTACACCGAGTTTTATTAGTTCGGCACTATTAACTTTTAGATATTTCCCCTCTTTATCCTTGAAACATATCGCATCCGGGACATAATCCAAGAATATTTTCAAATATTTTTCTTGATCAATGAATGCCTGCTTTATTTGTCTGCTTTCTGTTAAATCTATCATTATTCCGATTATTCCGGCATTATCGGCATCTATTTCGAATGCTGCTTTAATTTCATGAAAGTAATGAACGGTTCCGTCTGCACACAATAGTTCAGCATCCAATTGTGCCACTCCCCCTTCATTCAATAATTTATTATCTAATCCGGAGTAATAATTAATTTCCTCTTTACTTAGCATGAAAGAAAAATCTTCAATGGAATGATTAATTATTTCCGAAGGAGAAATGCCAAATATAGAATCGGAAAATTTTTCATTACAAATTATATATTTTCCCTCCGAATTTTTAATATAAGCCGGAAAAGGCAAAATCTTAATAAGCATTTCCAATAATAATCTGGCATCGAGGGACAATATGTTTATTTTTTCTTCGATCATATTATGAATCAAGCGCAATATTGGCTATCAATATTATCGAATAAAATATAGATTTGTTTATAAGGGTAATCTATTTGAGGGGAAGAATTATTTTGGCAATCGTGCCCGAGCTTCCATTATTGCTGAATTTCAATTCGCCGTTCATCTGCTTCAATAACCTGCTTGCCAATGTTAAACCGAGTCCGGCGCCTTGGTAATTTCTTGTATAACCTGATTCCCCTTGTTGGAAAGGTTTAATTAGTTCATCGATTTTGTCAATTTCAATGCCAGGACCGGAATCTATTATTTCTGCAACTGCTGAATCCCCCATACGGTAAGTACGTAAGATGATGTTTCCCGAATCTGTATATTTAACAGCATTATCAACAAGAGCATCAACGGCTTTTCTTAGTTTAACCAAATCACCAATGATTATTAAATCATCATCACCTTTTTTATACTGAAAAGTCAATCCTTTAGATATTGCCGTTTCTTTATACTTTTCAGATGATTCGCGGAGTATCATTCTAAAATCTAATTCAATGTCATTCGTTTTCCCGTTTGAATCTTCCGCGTTTGCAACTTCTATTATATTTTCAAATAATTTAATGATTCTTTTAACCACATCTTTTAATGAATATGCAAATTCTTTAACTGTTGCAGTATCATTTTCCTCAATTGATTCAATGATAATGTCCGAATATCCCAGTATGGCATTTGCAGGAGTTCGAATTTCGTGAGACATATTCTCGAGGAAATCGTTTTTCATTACATTAAGTTTCAACTCCTCCCTATATGCTTCTTCTAATTGTCTCTCGTATCTTATTCTATCGGAAATATCGTTAAAAGTAAATATGTAATAATATTTATTTTCAATGGGATCGAGCATCAAACTTCCGTTAGCCGCATAATGATTGGATAAATCACCTAATGTAGTTTCGAATTTCACAATATTCTCTTGATGGTTTTTTAATTTATTCAATTGTTCTTTCAGCAATATTGTGGTTTCATTATCAAAAAGCTTCGATATTTCGGGATTTACAATTTCATCTATTTCAAAATGTGATTTAAACTTTTCGTTTGCATTCTTTATATAATAATCATCACCCTCATCATAAAATACTACGAGCATCTCATTGATATTGTTTATAATTGTTTTTAGCCATCTTTCGGATCTTCTAACCTCTTGCTGCATTAAAATATAATCCGATATATCGTGTGCAGTCAAAATATAATTGTTAACACTACTCCCTTCGTAATGAACAGGTTGAAGTTTAAATTCATAATATTTTACTTCATCTCCTCTCTCAATCAGTACCGTTTTTTTCCATATATTAAAATTTTTTAGATTATTTTTTAGTTGACCTATTTCTTTGGGAGAAAGATATTCGTTGATTAGTTCCGTTAAAGGTAATCTAAAAAT
>CAZULK010000082.1:0-12246 GCA_964621225.1 uncultured Melioribacteraceae bacterium
CCGTTTGAGTAATACTTGATAAAAATAAGAATCAAATAATATAAAAACGGCACTAACAATATTGTATTAAGATTAAGTCTGACTTTTTTCTTTTTCATCTTAAATTTCAAGATTAACTTTCACAACTCCGGATTTACATTCCGTTTTTACATCAACATCAAAAACCTCTTTAATCAATTCATCCGAAAGAACATCCTCTTTTTTCCCGAATTTTACTATTTCCCCTTCCCTAATCAACATAACTTTTCCGGCATATCTTCCGGGGAGATTAAGATCATGTGAAACGGTTAAAATAGTTTTCCCTTCTTCATTTAATTCTTTAAGTAATTTGAATATTGCTATCTGATGTTTCAAATCCAAATGGGCATTCGGTTCATCCATAAGAATGATATCCGTTTCTTGAACCAACGCTCTTGCTATAAACGCACGCTGGGCTTCGCCACCGGAAATTTCGTTGATCCCTTTGTTTGCCAGATGCGCAATCTCCATTTTTTCCAATGCGGAAAAAACCCTTTCTCTGTCATTCTCCTTTTCATATCCGAAAATATTTAAGAATGGCGTCCTCCCCATCAGTACAATTTCATAAACGGAATAAGGGAAAACGGAATAAGTGAATTGAGGTACGTATGATATTTTTTTTGCCAATTCTTTTTTTGAATAACCGGAAACCTCGCTACCATTTAAATAAACTTTCCCTTTTGCCGGAAGGAGATATCCAGAAATCAATTTCAACAGGGTCGATTTCCCCGATCCATTCGGACCAAGAATTGCAATAAATTCCCTTTCTTCTATCTGCATTGAAAGAGGTCCGAGCGCAAACCCGTTACCGTAAGAAAATTCTATGTTTTCAAGTTTAATCAATTTCTGAAATGTTTTTGCAAAGATAAGAAAATGGAATAAAAATAATAAAAAAAGCCGGCGATAAATACCGCCGGCTGAAAATTACCTTTCTCTCCAGGCATTGAATCTTTCGATAATATCCGAAATGGTGGAATACATTGAAGGCACAACAATCAACGTAAGAATTGTACCGAATGCCAATCCGAATATAACCGCAACACCCATCGATTTCCAGAACAAAGCATCAACACCGCCGGATTCGAATGTGAAGGTGTAGAAATCGAAACTGAAACCAAATGTTAACGGAATGAGACCCAGCACAGTAGTAATTGCAGTAAGAGTCACTGGTCTGAATCTTCTTATACCGGCACGAATAACCGCTTCGCGGGCAGTCATTCCGCGTCGTCTAAGAATATTCACATAGTCTATGAGAACAATGTTATTATTAACAACCACCCCGGCTAATGAAATCACTCCAATGCCGGTCATTATTATTCCGAACGGCATTGCAAAAACAATAAGACCGACAAATACCCCTATCAAGGAAATCAACACTGCTATCATAATCATAACCGGTTGAGAAAGCGAATTAAACTGAATCACCAATATCAAGAAGATTCCAAGCAGAGCAATCATAAATGCCCTGGAAAGGAATGCGGATGCTTTCGCTTGTTCTTTGTTTTGACCGGTAAATTCTATTTTATAATCTTGAGGCAAAGTAAAGTCTGCCAATTCTGCCTTACATTGCTCCAGAACCGCATTGGCATTGTATCCTTCCTCAACATTGGCAGAAACGGTAATAACACGCTTCAGGTCTTTTCTCTTAATTGCGGCAGGACCAGTTCCGTATTCGATATCCGCAACACTCGATAGTGGAAGTCCGAGAGTTGTACCCCTCATATTGTTGTAGATGATTCTCATATTTCTGAGGGCATCCACATTGTCGCGCTGATCTTTTTTGAGTCGAACGGTAATATCATACTCATCCTCGTTTACACGATATGTGGAGGCTTCTGTTCCGTTGATTGCCGAACGAATTGCGTTTGCAATTTTGGATGTATTTGCACTGAACAAGGCAGCTTTTTCCCTGTTCACTTTAATCCGTATCTCCGGTTTACCCGAATCGTAATCGTCTTTGATATCAACCACTCCGGGAACGTTTTTAATGATATCAGTGATCTTGGATGCCAAGAACCCAAGTTCGTTGTAATCATCTCCCGATATTTCAATATTTATCGGCAAGCCAACGGGTGGCCCCATGTCCTGTTTCTTAACTTCAATGTCCGCTCCGGCAATATTTTTCACCAATTGACGGATTTCGTTTGTAGTAACAGTCGAAGATTGACTTCTCTTATTGAAATCGACATATTGGACAGTGATTGTACTCTTGTTCGGAGTAGAACTGCCGGCATCAAACGGATTGTTCGAAGAGCCTACATTGGCAACATACTCACGTACATCAGTCTCCAACATTGGGTCCAAACGTTTTTCAATCATTTTTGCTATGCGGTTGGACATATCCAAGTTTGTTCCGGATGGAGATTCAATATTCACGAACACCCTCGGAGGATCAACTTCGGGGAAGAATTCAACCCCGTGCCCTAATTGACCGTAGGCAATCATTATAACAATCAACAGCAAAAGTGACCCGGATAAAACCCTTAGTTTGGGACTTGTAAAAAGTTTAATCAAGCCGATACCAAGTATAACGCTGATCAAAAGGTCTACACTCTTGGGCATTCCGGGAATTCCCAATAAAATCACAGTTAAAATTATCCAAACAAATACTCCAAATAATCCGAACCAATTTCTTTTATTTATTTTTTGTTTCGGATCTCTTTCCTGTCCGATAGATGCATTAAGAGTTCTTTCATATTTATCCATTATGAAAGGCAAACTTACATCCACAAAGAAATGAGTAGCTTTATTTAGAGGTTTGGTTATTTTATCGAACAAGGAATTTGATTCCGCTCCCCTTGTCTCCAACTTCATGAATTTAGAAGCGAATACCGGATTTATCACCAATGCCACAAACAGAGAAGAGGATAAAGTAATAATCAAAGTTGCAGGTAAATATCCCATGAAATCACCCACAACTCCGGGCCAGAATAACATAGGAGCAAATGCCATCAGAGTAGTTAAAGTGGATGTTGTAATTGGCCATGCAACTTCCGCAGCACCAAGTTTGGCCGCAGTAAGTAAATCGTTTCCTTCTTCTAAAAATTTATATATGTTCTCTATTATTACGATTGCATTATCCACCAGCATACCCAAAGCAAGTATGAGTGAGAATAGCACAATCATATTCAATGTAATTCCCAGGGCGCTTAGGATTATGAAAGAAATCAACATCGAAAGAGGAATTGCAATGGCAACAAAGAGTGCGTTTCTTACTCCCAAGAAGAATAAAAGTACAAGCAGAACGAGTACCAAACCGGAATAAATGTTGTTTTCAAGGTTCTTCACACTTCTTTTGATGTCCTGGGATTGATCAACAGTAAGAGTGAATTTTACACTTTCCGGAACGGTTTTTTCCTTTTGTGCAATTATTTCTTTAACCTGGTTGGCAATGTCAATTATATTAGCGCCTACCCTTTTGGAGATATTCATTGTAACACAATCGACCTGGTTCAATCTGGCGTAAGTAGAACGCTCTTTAAAGGCAAATTTTACATCGGCAACGTCTTTAACGTAAACCGGTGTTCCATCCTTCATCTTTACTATAATATCTTCAATCAAAAACGGTTTATCAAATTCGCCGGGCACACGGACTAAGAATCTGGAATTGTTTACGTCGATGGTTCCGCCAGGAATTGTCCTATTCTCATTTTGAATTGCTTGAATGATATCATCAAAGCGGATGTTGTAATGAACCAATTTGTTCATATCAACGTTAACTTGAACTTCCCTTTCCAATCCACCGGAAATCTTTACTTCAAGAACGCCTTCAACATTTTCAATTTCATCTTTCAGGTCATCGGCAATGTCTTTAAGTTTAACCAATCCAATGGGACCCGAAATATTATAAGTCATTATGGGGAATTCGGAAAAGTTAATCTCCACAATATTTGGTTCTTCTGCATCCTGAGGTAAATCGGGCTTGGCTTTATCGACCTTTTCCCTCACCTTCTGGAGTGCATCGTCTATGTTATATCCCGATTCGAATTCCACTTTAATTAAGCTGTATCCTTCAAAGGAAGAAGATGTAATTTCCTTAACTTCGGAAATAGAATTAATTTCTTTCTCAATCGGCTGAGTAATTAGAGTTTCAATATCCTCCGGAGAAACACCGAAATATGGTGTGGAAATAATCACCAGAGGGATATTAACATCGGGAGAACTTTCCCTTGGTAATGAGGAATAAGCCGAAATACCCATCACCACCAAAATAAACACTAGAATAAAAACACTAGTCCTGTTATCTATACTAACATTTGTAAGCTTCATAATCCAAACCTTTAATTTACTATTTGTATGTCAGTACCATCCAATAAGTTTTGCTGACCGACGACAATCAATTTCTCACCTGCATTCAACCCGCTATTGATGGCTACCTTATCACCGAATCTGGTTATAATACCCGCAACTCTTTTAACGGCTTTTCCGTCTTTGGCTACGAATAATACATAATTATCATCGGTTCTGATTAAAACATCATCCGGTATTGTGAATACACCGTTGTAAATTTTTCTTTCCACTTTCACATTGGCAATCATTTCAGGTTTAATCAGCCTTCCCGGATTATCCAATACTATTTCGATATTGAATGTTCTGTTGGTTGTAGTTACAGAATTACTTACGAAGGTAACTTTCCCCGTAAAACTTTTATCCGGCAATTCGGGAAAATCTATCTGAGCTTTCTGCCCAACTTTAAGATCACCTACATATCTTTCCGGAATTCCCGCAACTATTTTTACTTTTGAATTGTTGATCACTGTCATCACCGTCATTCCGGGAGCAACCATTTCTCCTTCTTCAAAATTGCGCGAATCTACGTAACCGTCTATTGGAGATTTTACGAATGATTTCTCGTATCTTGTTTTCGCCAATTCGTACGCAGCTTTTGCTTGATTACGGGAATATTTCGATTGCAAATATTGATATTCGCTGTTTACATTATCTTTGTAAATTTCCTCTTGCTTTTCGAATGTCATTTGAGCCAAGTCGAACTGAGCCTTTGCGGCATCCATATTCGCCTTGAGCAATTCGTTGTCCATTACGAAAAGGACATCATCTTTTTTGACGAACGAACCTTTGTCCTTTTCTATTTTATCAATTATCCCGCCTTCGGAAAAAGTAACATTTGCCTTTGCAATCGGTTTTACAGTACCGACGGCTTCAATGTAATCCACAAATTTAACAGGTTCAACGTCCATAACTTCCACGCTGACCTTCTTAATTTCTTTGGATTTGTTTTGTTTTTCCGCATCGCTATCCCCGCCACAGTTGGCAAGCGAAACAGCAATTCCGGCTATAGTGAAATAAATTCCAATTTTACCAAATAACGTTTTCATTTATCTACCTACCTGTTTAATTCTTCAAAACTTTTACCTAAAAGCATATCCAACTGTGCAGCCAGCACGTTGTAATCGAGTAACGATTTCATATAATTCAATTTTGAATTGGATATTTCTGCCAATGCGCTGGTTACTTCAATTTGAGTCGCCAGTCCGGCATTAAATCTTTTCACGGCTATTTCATATCCCTTCTCCGATTCTTCAATTGCAGATTTATATGCCTCTAATTGTTCTTCTGTTTTTTTCATTTGCAGCAATGTGCTTTCATACTGATTTTGAAGGGATTTTTTTGTTTTGGCTAAATCTTCCAAAGCTTTTTTATAATCAATTTCCGCTTGCGCCACTTGGGAAGAAGTTGTGAAACCGTGGAAAATCGGAATTCTCAAACTCAATCCGATTGAAATTGAATTGTAATAACGCCAATCGGGAAATATTCTAGGATCATTTTCCTGAGCTTGTACGTTCCAATTCCCAAATGCGTTCAACTCGGGAAGATGTTTCGAAAACTCGTAAGACACATTGTAGTCTTGCATCTTTGTTTGAAGTTCAACTTGCTTTAAGATTTTATTCCTTTTGAATAATGCAGTTAGCCCGTCCTGAAAATCCGGAACATCAATATGTTTGTATTCAATATTCTCATCAACTTCAACCGGAGTGTCCAAATCAAGCCCAATCACCAGATTGAGATTATTTTTAGCTAACTTCAATTGATTTTCCGCATCAGACTTCATCGGTAGAGCATTTTTATATTGAACTTTAGCTTTTATCAAATCATAGTCCGAAGCCAATCCCGCTTTGAACAGAGACTCTGTGTTTTTCAAATTTTCTTCCGCTCTTTTCAACTGCAACTTTGCAAGGCGGTCATATTCCTTGGATACCAAGTAAGTGTAATAAGCCTGCTTAACTTGCATCACTAATTCAAGTTTGGATTGTTCTTTGTTATTTGCGCTTATATCGGCAAATGTTTCGGCAATTTTAATTGCCAAAAACATTGCACCTCTAAAGATAGGCTGATTCACACTCACGCCGCCTGAAAGAGTGTTGTCCGTTCCCACAGGAAACGTACCCGAGAAAAACGGGGTTTCGAATGTGATTACCTGTCTTTTAAGAGCGCGGCTGTAATTTATACTACCGTCAATACTGGGAAACAAAGCCGATCCGTAAGCTTGCCTAACTTGTTCCTCGGCTTTATCAAAATCGAGTTTTGCCTTTTTATAATCATGATTGTTCTCCAAAGCCAACTCAATACTCTTTTGCAGATCGAGCTTAACCGGCTTTGAGTTTTGAGCATTTAATGCAAATGCACCGACGAGAACAAACAAAAGTAATCTCCTCACTTTAGCTCCTTATTTTTTTTTCAATTCCATTAAATAAAACATTAACAACGAATTCGCATTCTTTGTCTACATCCAAGTTCTCGGTAGCACCACACATATATAATTGATGCAAATACCCGAAAAACATACTCTGTATCAACAATTGTATGGAATCCAAATCCACATCAATAATCTCATTTTTTTTGATCGCATCCGAAATGCGTTGTCTGTAAAGACTTCTGATCGAATCCAAATTATTTCTTAAAACTTCACTCTTCTCCCTCGGATCGAAAGAAATAGTTTGTGAGCGAACACTATGCATTAGAATAAATTCTTCGGTTCTCTCAATGAAAAATTTGAATATATTTTTACTCACATTCAGTATAAGTTCTCTCAGAGAGGCAGTTGAATCGAATGTAGATTTCAGCTGGTTAAGATATCCGGTCGTAACTTCTTCCAGAATGGCAACAAATATTTCCTCTTTATTGGAAAAATAGTTGTAAAGAGTACCTTTTCCGAATTCAGCTGCCGAAGCAATTTCGTCCAATGTGGTTTTTTCGTAACCTTTGTTTGCAAACAGTTTGAGTGCTGCCGAAAGTATTTCGTGCTTTTTGAATAGTTTTTCCCTCTCTTTCCGGGAAAGACCTTCCAGATTCGATATATTCCTAAATAACATAGATTAACTCAAAATTTTTAGATGCAAACATAGCAGTTTTATATATGACTGTCAAGTCATTTTTTGTAACGGTCAGTTTTTCTTTCAAATTTTTCAGTCATTTAAAGTAATTAGATGTACAAATGAATCGATAGTTCCATTAATGTTGAGGTGGGATAAAAAAAAGCCCCTCAAAAAGAGGGGCTGAAAATTTATTGAAGTTTGAAGAGCACGGGAATCATTACCTGAACTTTTACAGGATTTCCTCTCTGCCTTCCGGGTTTAAACCGTGTAGCTTTTACTGCACGCATAGCTTCTTCGTCGCAGCCTGCGCCAATACCTTTAACCAGCATAACTTTTTCAACCACACCGTTTTCATTCACGAAAGCTTTAACATAAACTCTTCCTTGAACGCCGGCTCTTTTTGCTATTTCCGGATAGACGATTTTTTTCTGGATTGCTCCAATACCGCCTATCGGTTCGGGCATTTCTTCAACAGCAACAAAGAAAGTAGGTTCTGCTTCTTCCTCTTTCTCTTCTACCGGCGGTGGTGGAGCCGCTACTTCTTCTTCCACATCAAGTTCAGTCTCTTCAAATTCTATATCTTCCAAAACGTCATCCGAAGGAGCTTCTATAGGAATCGGTGGTTTTGGAGGTGGTGGAGGCGGTGTTTCTTGTTTGGTAGCCTCAACATCCTCTATTTGAACAAGCTCTTGAGGAGCCTCGAGCTGAACTTCTTCTTTTTCAAATTTTGGGAAATATTTGAAAGCCAATACCAAAAAGAGTAGAGATGTAATCAAACTTATCTCAAATACTCTTTGATATTTAAGCTTCAAATCAACCTTAGGATTCTTTTTTAAAGCCAATTTTTCCTCCAATTAGCGTAAATTTTGATTGAAAAATTATTAAAACAAGACCGAAATTCCAAATCTAATCTTTGTTTTTAACAATTAATTTATCATTTGGTTCCTATTAAGGAATTCACCTTCCTAATAAACAGATAAATAATTAAACCTCCAAACATTGCACCGGTGAAATCTGCGACCCAATCCAATATTTCCGCACTTCTATTGGGAATAAACATCTGATGAATTTCGTCCAACATTCCGTAAACCGATGCAATAATAACGGCACCGCTCCAAAAATACTTTGACAGTATCTCCCATTTGCTTTGGAAATAGGAGGCTAACGATAATAACAGCCCCAAAATTGCGTAAGCGCCAAAATGTTTTATTTTGTCGCTGAATCTAAATGTATCTATGAACGTTGTTGAGGGTAAACTGGTTAACGTCAGCAATATCGCCCAATAAATCCATAGAGGGATATAGACTAATTCCCTTTTTCTGCTTTTAAGAATATTATACAAACGTATCATGAATAAATTTTACCGCATTAGGAATATAATCGATCAATCTTTCTGCTGTTAGATTTATCTCGGAAAAATCTTCGGAATATAAATCTGCAGCCAAACCATGCACATAGCAAGCAGAAACAAGAGATTTCTCTATCTCCCCGGATTGTGCAATAAAAGCAGCAATCATTCCGGTTAAAACATCACCGGAACCGAATTTTGCCAAACCGGGATTTCCGCTGGAATTAATAAATGCCTCTCCCGAGGGATTAAAAATTATGCTCGGAGCACCTTTCAATAACAAATATCCTTTGGAAAGATTCACAAATTTTCTGCCCGAAGCGAGTATATCTTTGTTTAATTCTCCCTTCTGCAACTCCATCAAATTGTTAAATTCTCCCGAGTGTGGAGTAAAAACAAAATTAGAAGAAGAGAATTTCTTCAAATCCGATTTATCAAAAGCATAGAGTGCATCGGCATCAATCACAAATTTTTTGTGGGAATATCTTGAAACTAATTCCAATACTGCCGAAAGTGTTTCCGGCTCCCTTCCAAGTCCGGGACCAACTGCAATAACGTCCGCCCAATCGATTCTGTTCCTCAAATATGAAACCGAATCCGAATCGAAATATCCGGAAGATGGATAGGATTCCACAACTACTCCTTCCAATCCGGAATGAATAATCGAGCGAATTGAATCCGGAACGGCAAGAATAACAGCACCTGCGCCCGAAACTATTGCAGAATTAGCCGTAAGTTTTGCAGCACCCGGATAATCATCACTCCCGGCTATTACCAATACTTTACCGGCAGAATATTTATGAGCATCCAATTTCCTTTCCGGAATTCCAACAAAACAATCTTCAGGTTCAATCAGATAATCTTTCACATTTAATTTGTTAAAATATTCGTCACCTATTCCGATTGAACCTTTATACACCTCGCCGGAATGGGTGTACCCTTTTCCAAAGAATAATCCCTTTTTCATTTCGGCAAGAGTGACGGTAACATCGGCATCAAAGACAACGCTGCCCCAACCGGAATCAACATCCAATCCCGTTGGAATATCTATGGCAAGCTTAAAGGTATTGATTTCATTAAGTTTCTCTACGATTGATCGGATAGGTTCTTTCAGATCACCTTTTGTTCCGGTTCCCAGCAATCCATCAATTATCAACTGGGAATCATGCAATAAATTCAGGTCGGATAATTTCCCGAATTTCCGGAATTTTAAATTTCTGTGGGTCGAGGATAACTTTTTCAATATTTTAAAATTAACTAATGCATCCCCTTTTAATTCCTTTTCATCCGCCAAATAGAAAACGATAACATTAAAATGGGCATTAACCAAATGTCTGGCAAGAGCAAAGGCATCGCCTCCGTTATTCCCCTTTCCCGCAACAATCCCGATTGGTAATTCTTTTATCAATTCGGGAAAAGATTTCCTCATCACCTTGTAAATTGAAAGAGAGGCATTCTCCATCAAAACTATTCCGGGAATACCTAATTTCGAAATAGCGTATTTATCCGCACTTCGAATTTGATCGGAACTAAAAAGTGGTATCATGTTATCCTCAATATTATTTAATTATATTCAGAGGACAGAAGTAATCAGCTTCATCAGTGTATCCGGTAAAAGACCGAAACCTAATACTAAAAATCCGGTTAATACTACTGTGAAATAAGCTATATTATCTTTCGGAATTTCAAATTCGGTTTGACTTTCCTTGAAATACATATAGACAACTACACGTAAATAAAAATATACGCTGATTGCACTGGAAAGTACGCCGATTATCGCAAGCCAAACAAGACCTTGATCGATTGCCCCGACAAAAACATAATATTTACCGAAGAATCCGGCTAACGGTGGAATTCCGGCTAAGGCAAACATAAAGAGAGCCATAAAAGCAGAAAGAAGGGGATTTTTACTATTTAATCCCGCATAGGAATCCAAGTCCGTTCTGTCGTCGTTTTCGCCTTCAATAATGGAGATGATTGTGAATGCACCAAGATTCATAAAAGCATATGCGGCAAGATAAAATATAATACCTGCAATGCTTTCAATATTACCCGCAGCCAAGCCTATTGCCATATAACCTGCATGAGTAATTGATGAATAAGCCAGCATTCTCTTCAAATTCTTCTGTGCAATTGCTACGATACTACCGTATACTGTAGATAACAATGCCAAAGCGGCAAAGAAATCGGAGAATGTGTGAGGTACTCTTCCTCCCGCAACAGCGCTTAACATAATTACAATCACGCTGAATGCAGCGGCTTTACCGGCAGTGGACATTAAACCCGTAACAGTTGTTGCTGCTCCCTGGTAAACATCGGGTACCCACATGTGGAAAGGCACTGCTGCAATCTTGAATGAGAATCCGATGAAAAACAATGCCAAGCCAAATACGAACAACAGTTTTCCGGTTAAATTTCCAAAATTAGCCAGTATAAAATTTAGATTTGTTGTACCTGCAGCACCGTAAATCAAACCAATTCCATATACTATGAATCCGGTTGCAAAAGCGCCCAGCAAGAAATATTTCATTGCCGATTCGTTTGCAAAATGTTTTTTACGGTTTATTCCGGCTAAGATGTAAAAACAGATCGACATTAACTCCAATCCGAGAAAGATAACGAATATATCTTCTGCTCCGGCCATCAACATCATACCGAGAACGGCGGATTGAAGCAAAATGTAAAATTCACCGAAATAGGCTCCGTATTTTTTAATATAATTAATTGAACTGAGCGCTACGATGAATCCGGTAAAATTAAATATAAAATTGAATATTGCGGATTTACCACCCACGTGCAACATTGAATAAACAGTAAAAGATTCACCGATATTGCTTAATGCACTTATTCCCGCAAGCAAAAATATTATTGCGGAAAACCAGGGTAGAAATTCTTTGCTCTTCTTGGTGGAAATTTCCACAGTTAGGGAAACAATTATTCCAACACCAATAATCAAATGAGACAACATATTTAAAACTTCAGAACCATTCATAATCAAACTCATTCAAAAAATAATATATCACCAGTAATTTCTTCAATTTTCATTTTATGATCGCCGTCCAGATAAAGGGAAATTTTACGATGCTTCGAAAAATCGAAAACATCTTCATTTTCCTCAACAAGCACTAGTCTTATTCCTTTATACTTGGACATTTTCTTTTCGAGATCATCCACACCGTGGAAATAGATCTCGGTAAACTTATCTCTTTTATGATAGCAAGCGCCATATTTGGAGTGACTGAAATCCATTATTACTTCACTGTCGAATACGGCTTTCAGCAAATCACATTTAAACGGAAGAAGAACTCTATTACCGAAGTAGAGAGCATATCCATTCTCTTTTAATACTTCATCTAATTTTTTCATGTTAACCTCTTCCATAAAAGAATAAATACCAAATTAATAAGAACACAGGTATTAATACCGGAATTGCATATTTAACTAAATACGCAAAGAAACTCGGCATTTTTATACCTGCCCTTTCGGTAATCGATTTTACCATAAAATTCGGTCCGTTACCGATATAGGTCATAGCGCCAAAGAAAA
>CAZULK010000083.1:0-210 GCA_964621225.1 uncultured Melioribacteraceae bacterium
CATTAAATACTTAACAAAGCTTCGCATGTCATGGAATTTAAAATCTTTGTAGGCGCTAAAAAGATTTCTTTCCAAATCCTTTTTTTTATTTATCTCATACTCTATGCCGATATTGGCTTTTATTTTATTAGCGATCGTCGAGAATTCTTGATCATCAAGCGTTGGTATATCTAATTTACTTAGTCGCATTTTTCAACTTTAACTTTTGGG
>CAZULK010000083.1:220-11977 GCA_964621225.1 uncultured Melioribacteraceae bacterium
ATGTTTTTTATTAATACAATCTCGTTATCAATAATTATTACACCGTCAATCCCGTCCAAATTTTTATGAATTTCCGTTCCCTTCTTTAATTCCTTTTCGTCTATCTCTTTGTATCCAATCAAATCATCTACGACAAAAGCAATTTTATAATCTTCGTTTTTCAAAATGATAATTTTATCATCCAAACTGAATTTGGAAGGAGATAAATTTAATTTTCTTTTTAAGTCCCCAACGGCAATTAAATCACCATAAACATTAATTACACCTAAAATGTTTTTCGGTGCATCGGGCACGGGAGTTATTTCAATTATAGGAATTACTTGATGAACCTCTTTGGCGTTGAAGGCGAATTTTCTTTTTCCTAATTTGAAGAGAAGTATTTTATGTGAAGTATCCATTTTTTCTTAAACGGTATTTATTCCATAACTATAATAACATTTAGTTAATTAACTTTCAATGTTTTATTATCGAATAGTTAACTAAAATATTGATACATGATTTTTATTTTCTTCAACTTCTCCGGCTTATTAATCGGCGATAACGATAAATACTGTTTTCTCATTTCGTTAATTAATTTCAAGTTATTCAAGCCGATGGAAAATCTTTCCATAAGAATGACAGTCTTCAATGCATTCCCTGAAGTTCTTATAATGTTATTACTATTTCTAGCCGGATGTAAATGAATGTATCTATCCTCCTGCTTTCCTCCATAGAGAAGTGTGAACGTTGATTTGTCTTGCAACTCGATCAAATAGTAATCATTGTTAGCTTTGATTAAATTCATATAATTATTTTTATCATAACAATTTAATTTTTCCAATTGGTATTTTATATCTTCTATAATCTCTTTTGCTCTTTCTTCACTAAAGTCTTTCTCTTCATTCGAGTGGCCTATTATTCTTAGATTTTCTACAAATTTGTCATCGGTCAATTTATCGGAAGAATTAATAAATTCCTTTATATATTGCATGTGATGTTTCAATGCGTTAAAGTTAAAAGGAATAACAATATTTAATCCGATGAAGTCCATACGAAAATATAACAAATATCAGATACTATTTTCTTTTCTGTTTATAACTGTTTTCACTTTTCCCCAATCATTCGCACAAAAAAAGCAAAGTGAATATTCTTTATTAGTTGATGATTGCGAAAAGGGCAAGTATAATAAGATTGACGCCGTAATAATTGCAGATTCCACCGATATTTTATTGGAACACTACTTCAACGGATTCAGTGAAGATGATCTTCACAAATGTTATTCTGTAACTAAAAGTATTACCTCTTTACTTTTCGGTGTTTTGGAAAAGAAAAATCAGTTGCCTGGATTAAACGATAAATTATTTAATTACTTCCCCGAATACAAAGAATTATTTAAAAAAAATCCGGATAAAAAGAAGATCACAATTAAACATCTTTTAACTATGACTGCCGGATTTAAATGGAATGAATTCGGTGGGATTCCTCCTAAATTGTCCGAGAGTGATGATGTAATAAAAGCAATTCTCGAATTACCAATGGACTCTGAGCCGGGTACGAAATTCACTTATAATTCGGGAGTGTCTGTCATTTTAGGCAGACTATTGGAAAAGTTTTCGAATAAAAGATATGAAGAATTGTTGAGTGAATTCTTTAAAATTTTGGGAGTTAATAATTTCAAAATTGACTATTTAACCGATGATGTTGCCAATTCCGGTGCCGGTCTTTGGATGACCGCACGTGGATTAACTAAGGTCGGACAATTTCTTCTGAAAAATGATAATCGATTCATCTCCTCGGAATGGATCAAAAAGTCTACAAAGAAAATGGTTGAAAGAGGCAATCACAGCGACTATGCAATGCATTGGTGGAGGTACGATAAAGACAATAAGATATTGAAATTGTTGAATAATACTGAAATTTATTTTGCTTCCGGTCACGGAGGACAATTCCTTTGGGTACTACCGGAATTGGGTAAAACTGTCGTAGTCTTTTCTTCCAATTATTCTAACGGTAAAGAGGCACACGAATTATTTTATGATCACATCGCGAAAATATTACTCGAAGATGTTAAGTAATTTCATTTAAGATTTCTTTTACTTTTTCAACTATTACCGGGATAGAATTTTTTACCTTGGGCGAAAGTTCAATTTCCATATTTTGAACTGAAGAAATTGAAATAACAATAAGATAAATTTTGGGTAACTCACCGGAGATTTGAGCCGATTCGATTAAATCCCGTAATCCGATATCATGAGCAGATAAAGACCTTGGAAAGTCGGAAGAAAATCTGGGTTGCAACACTCTAACACTTCCCTCTTCTTTCCCATCCATGGTTGCATCAATCATAATTATAGTATTATAATCATGAAAATAAGAAAGTAAATGAAATCCCCCCGTACCTCCATCAACAACATCCACATTCTCCGGAAGAACCAATTTTTCAATTTCTTTAATTGCATGAACGCCAATTCCCTCATCCCCCATCAAATAGTTGCCGACACCCAGTATTAAAATTTTATTCAGAATTCCTCCAGCTAATCATAATTTATTATACCCAAAAATAATTAAATAAAATGAAGAAGGCGAGACTTGCTCGCCTCCTTGCGGGGTTTACTCTGGTTTATCTTCTTCAATAAATTTCCATCCGCCTGCCATAGACGAAATAACACCTCTTCCTTCAACGTAATCGTGGTAAAAGACAAGGTAAACATGAATGATGGCAAATATAATAAAGAACCACATCATCACATGATGCCATTGCCTTACTGCAAAGTCACCGCCAAAGAGAGGCACTATCCAGGAAAATAAATTGGGTAAGAATGCATCGCTCATGGCAGAATACATCCCGAATCCGGTAATCGATTGAAACAAAAATGCCAGGAAGGTAATAAAGTAAGTTAATCCCGCCATAGCATTGTGTCCTATCGATATAAAGGGTTTACCCTTAATATGTAATATATCCAGTCTGAGAACATCTATGCATTCTCTGATATACTTTTTTGTATATGGAATGAACGCACGCCAATTTGCATATTTGTTACCGGCAAATCCCCAATAGATTCTAAATAGGAAATTGAAGAAGAAAATAAATGCCGCAACAAAATGAATGAATCTGACAGTCCCAAACCAATAACCGAAAGAAGCTTCACTTCCGCTTTGAATGGCGAGAGGACTGCCGATCAAATATCCGGTAATTGCCAGGGTTGTAACGGCAATAGCATTCAACCAATGATAGAATCTAACCGGAATTTCCCATACGTATACTCTTCGAATCCTTTGTTTTTCCATACCACCTCCTAAAATGTATCTAGTTGATGGACGTATGTTCCTTTTTCATCATAAAGGTGAACGGCACAAGCAATACAAGGATCGAAAGAGTGAATTGTACGCAATATCTCAAGCGGTTTTTCCGGATCTGCTACCGGTGTACCAATCAACGCTTCTTCGTAAGCAGAACGTTTGCCTTCGTTGTCTCTCGGCGAAGCATTCCAAGTGGAAGGAACAACCAATTGATAATTATCTATTTTCTCATCTTTAATCACAATCCAATGAGCCAATGCCCCTCTTGGAGCTTCAGTCATTCCGACACCTTTTGCTTCTTTAGGCCAAGAGGAAGGTTCCCATTTTTCGGAATTAAATGTTCTTGTATCGCCGTTTTTAATATTGCTCAATAATTGATTGTAGAATTCCAATGCCCATCCGGCTATCAGTTTTGTTTCCAATCCGCGGGCAGCCGTTCTACCCAAAGTGGAGAACAATGCCCCTACCGGAACATCCAGTTTTTTCAATGTGAAGTTAACTATATCTTGAACTTCTTTATGTCCGGATGCATAAGCCACCAACATTCTGGCCAAAGGACCAACTTCCATTGCATGGCCTTTCCAGCGCGGAGTCTTAAGCCAACTATATTTGCCATCAACATTCAGTTGATCATACGGAGGTTTAGGGCCGGTATAATTGAATTCCGTTTCGCCGGACCATGGATGTAATCCAACTCCGTCTCCTCCGCTGTATTTATACCAGGAATGAGTGACGAATTCTTTTATCTGTTCAACATCGTGACCGTCAATTTCGTGAACCTTACTCAAATCACGGTTCAATATTGCACCGCGCGGGAATTTGAACGAATCAGGATTCCAATAACTTCCCGTTGGTAAATCTCCGTAAGCAAGGTAGTTTTTCAATCCACCGCCTATTCCTCCCCATTCAAGATAGAATGGTGCAACAGCCAATAGGTCGGGGATATATACTTGCTCAACAAACTCTTTAGCTTGTTCGAACAATGTTCCAACATAAGCAAGTCTTTCGGCATTAATTGCATTTACTTCGTCAATGTTGATTGAACATGGAACACCGCCTACCAGATAATTCGGATGAGGGTTCTTACCACCGAATATGGCATGCACTTTAACTATCTCTTTTTGCCATTCCAAAGCTTCCAGATAGTGGGCAACACCGATAAGGTTTACTTCGGCCGGCAATTTATATGCCCTGTGTCCCCAATAACCATTTGCAAATATTCCCAATTGACCGCTACTGACGAAAGCAGTTAACTTTTTCTGCAAGTCGGAAAAGTACTTCGGAGAACTTTTAGGATAATTGGAAATACTCTTGGCAATTTCGGAAGTCTTTTTAGGATCGGCTTTCAATGCACTAACAATGTCCACCCAATCCAATGCATGGAGATGATAAAAATGGACAACGTGATCTTGCAGATACTGTGCGCAAAACATCAAATTTCTGATCAATTCTGCGTTCGGTGGAACTTTAATTTGCAATGCATCTTCCACGGTCCGGACCGAAGCCAGTGCATGTACGGTTGTACAAACGCCGCAAGCTCTTTCCGTAAATGCCCATGCATCCCGCGGATCTCTGCCTTTCAATATTTTTTCGAATCCGCGTACCATTGTACCTGCAGAGTAAGCGTCTACAATTTTCCCGTTCTTCACTTCCACTTCCAGACGAAGGTGACCTTCGATGCGGGTTACCGGGTCAACTACTATTCTTCTAGCCATCATTCACCTCCCTCTGATTTTGATTCTTCAATTTCGTGTTTAATCAATTTACGCTTCTTTATATTTGTAGTAATTGCGTGAGCGGCCATACCGGCAACAGTGGCAGCACCAACCGCTACTCCAATGTCATCCGCCGTGGTTTCTATACCGAATCCTGGGAATGAAGCCAAGTGTTGATAGAACGGTCCGTTGTCCCAGAAATGAGCTTCGGAACATCCAATACATCCGTGGCCAGATTGAATGGGATAGCTGGTTCCTTGGTTCCACTTTGTAACGGCACATGCGTTATATGTAACCGGTCCTCTGCAACCAACTTTATAGAGACAATAACCTTTTCTTGCATTTTCATCGTCGAACGTCTCTACGAAAAGACCAGCATCATAATTCGGTCTACGGTAACAGGTATCGTGAACTCTTCTGGAATAGAATGCCTTCGGTCTTCCCAAGCCATCCAATTGCGGTATTCTTCCGAATGCCAACAGATGAACGACTACGCCTGCCATTACCTCCCCAATTGGCGGGCATCCGGGAACGTTAATTACCGGTTTTCCTGAAACAATTTCGTGGATTGGTGTAGCACCGGTTGGATTCGGTTTTGAAGATTGGATACATCCGTTTGATGCGCAAGATCCCCATGCAACAATTGCTTTTGCGCCTTCGGCTGCTTCCTTCAAAATATCCAATGCGGTTCTACCACCTATGCAGCAGTAAATTCCATCATCTTCTAACGGTACGGAACCCTCAACAAGCATCAAATACTCACCCTTATACTTTTTCATAGTATTGTGAAGGGCTTCTTCTGCTTGATGTCCTGCAGCAGCTTGCAGTGTTTCTGTGTAGTCTAGCGATATTTTATTCAAGACGATATCCGCCACTATCGGGTGAGAAGAACGTATGAATGATTCACTGCAACAAGTACATTCTTGAAAATGGAACCATACTACCGGCAGCCTCGGCTTGGTTTCCATTGCTTTTACTACCTTCCCAACACCGCTGGCTTCGATTCCCATAAATGCAGTCATCCAGGCACAGAATTTCAAGAAATCCCGCCTCGAATAACCATTCATGCGAATCTGTTCGTAAATTGTTGGAGATTTATCCATTAATACCTCCCTTTGTTATGTGAGTGATTATTGAATTTTTCTTTAAATGTATCTAAATGAAGTTCCGATTCAATTGTGATTTTATCCCCCAAATGCATCTGGGGAATATCTTTTGATTTGATTTGAAAGATGAATTCTTTGAATTTTACTTTCAGACAGGTTACCTCCCCCTCCTGAAATAATTCTATGATTTCCCCTTCCAGAGTTATTTTACCTTGTAAAGTATTTAAATCAGTCATACAACTCCTATAACAAGTTGAATGCCAATTATTAAACTTAATTTTAGGCTAAATATGAAATTTTGTTAATAATTATGAACGGATTCCCGTGAATCAGTTGCGGATTTCCGCAAGTTCAGATTAATTTATACTTTTTAAGTTTATCCCGGAAGGTTGAAAGTGATAGGTTAATGGATTTAGCAGCTTTCGATTGATTTCCGTTTGCTTTATCGAGTGCTTCTTTGATCAGGTTAAACTCCAGACAGGCCATCACCTCGTCGAAAATCATTCCATCTTCAACAAAACACCTTTTGCATGCTTTGATGATATTTTCGAGATTCTCTTCCCCTCTAATCTCAACAGGTAAATCGGCAGGAATAATTTCTCTCTCCGCAAAGAGGCAAACGCGTTGTATTACATTTCGTAACTCCCTTACATTACCGGGCCAGTTATAATTTACCATGCATTTAATAGCAGCCTTCGAAAGGGAAAGATTTTTTTCCGGTGCAAAGTGTTTGATGAAGTGCTCTGCCAAGGGTTGTATATCATCCTTTCTGGCTCGCAGTGGCGGAATTGTGAAAGGAACAACATTTATTCTATAAAATAGATCCGATCTGAAAATGTTGCGTGAAACGAGTTCTTTCAAATCCACTTTAGAAGCTGTAATCAATCTTACATCTATCGGAATTGGTTTGGTATCTCCAACTCTCATTATCTCCCTTTGTTCCAGAACACGTAATAATTTTGTTTGAATGCTAAGGGGAACATCGTCAATGTCATCTAAGAATATTGAGCCATGGTTCGCAATTTCAAATAGACCCTTCTTCTCGTTTGTAGCTGATGTGAAAGCTCCTTTTACATGTCCGAACAATTCGCTTTCAAGCAGGTCTTCCGGCATTGCCGAAAGTGATAATTTCACGAATGTTTTTTCGCTTCTGTGCGAGGTTCTATGAATATATTCGGCAAAAATCTCTTTACCCACTCCCGTTTCCCCAATTAAAAGAACCGAAGAATCGGTAGAAGCGATTTTATCGATGCGGTTAATTATTTCCCGCATCTTTTCATTTTGGGTTATTATGGTAAGAGATTCTTTTTTCATATTAAATAAATGAACGAATGAAAATTTGGAATTCAATATAAAAAAAATATAAGATATTTAAACTTTTTATTCCTATATTGCGAAAAATATTTTTCGATTACAGGAGTTGCTATGTCTCAAGAATTGTTTCTCCTCTGCCTTACAGCCGCATCCATAGGATTTGTTCATACCATTCTTGGTCCCGACCATTATCTCCCATTCATTGTAATGTCGAAAGCCGGTAAATGGAGTTTAAAAAAAACAATTTGGATAACAATCGTTTCGGGCATAGGTCATGTTGGGAGTTCCGTGGTATTGGGTTTTGCGGGAATAATTTTGGGAGTCGCAGTCACTAAATTGGTACATTTGGAATCAATTAGAGGTGAACTGGCTGGCTGGTTGTTAATTGCATTCGGATTTGCTTATTCCATCTATGGAATAAAACAGATAATAAGGAATAAACCCCATCAACATATTCACGTTCATGACGATGGAACAATACATACCCATACTCACACGCATCATCAAGAACACATCCATGTTCACGAAGACGAAGAAAAAAAGAGTCTTACTCCATGGATAATATTTACGATATTCGTTTTTGGTCCTTGTGAACCACTCATTCCAATTTTGATGTACCCGGCTGCAAGAGATTCGATTTGGAGCACTGTTATTGTAAGCGTAGTTTTTGGACTTATAACGATCGGAACAATGCTTACTGTCGTTATTTTAGCAGTTAAAGGAATTGAACTCTTCAATTTAAACAGATACGAAAGATATACACATTTCGCTGCCGGAGTAATGGTTCTGTTAAGCGGAATTGCAATTCAATTTTTAGGCCTTTAAAAGTGTAAAACACTTTACATTTTAACCATTTTAGTTTTATTTTAAAATGGACATTATCTCCCATATTCCCTATATTGCTTTAAAGTTATCTCATTTCTGAAAATCAAACTAACATCGAAAGGAATTATGAAGCTAAGTCAATTCATTCTATCCATCTTAATCCTATCTGTCATAGTTTACGGACAAGAATATCAGGTTGACAAGGCTGCCGAAAATTCTGTTAAATTTATTTCTGACGCACCAATAGAAGACTTTGAAGGAATAACCGATAAAATAGACGGCTATCTCTACTTGCCCCCGGATAATGATCCGGAAAGCAGTGAAATCTATTTTGAAGTTGATTTAAGAACCCTGGATACAGGCATTGGTCTGAGGAATCAGCATATGCGAGAAAATTATTTGGAAACAGATAAATATCCTTATGCCGTTTTCGAGGGAAAAGTTGAGTCTTTGAGTTCTGAGGACGACACAATCTATGTAGAAATTGAAGGTAAGATGAAAATTCATGGTACAACAAAAGATTTTCCCATCAGTGGAAAAATGATAAAAACCCAAAAGGGATTTTTTGTTACTTCCCTATTCGACGTAAAATTAACTGATTTCAATATTGATGTGCCGAAATTTATGTTTTTAAAAATCGATGAGACAATGAAATTGGAAGTTAAATTTTATTTAAAGGAAGTTGAATAGATGAAAACAATAACATCTTTTCTATTGATAGTAGTATTAGTTTCCAATGTTTATGCTCAAAGGAAATGGAAAAGATCGGAAAGCACTCCGGATATTAAGGACGTAGTGTTTCATTCGACACAGGTTTTGAATCTACCCACTAATTCTAATTTAAGAAAGGGTGAATTCGAGTTTGAAATTGCACATCGATTTCTCCCTACCATCAACCAAGGCTTCGAGGCTTTGTACGGATTGGACGGTCCTGCTTTTATGAGAATTGCTTTGGGTTATGCAATTGATGATTACACAACAATAACAATTGGCAGAAGTAACAAATTAGACAATACCGATTTAATGTTCAAGCGCACATTTCTTGAAGCCCATATCGGTGAGATTCCTCTTTCTTTTGGAGTGAATGCCGGAATTGGGTGGAACACACAAGTGTTCGGGCGGGACAAATCCGATTCAAAAAATTTCCAATATTTCATTCAGGGTATTTTCAATGCTAGTTGGAATAAAAAAATCGCAATCGGCATAGTACCATCATTAGTTATTAACCCCGATATTTATAGTGATTCCGAAACCAATAGTATCGCAATTGGAAATTATATTCAATTCTATTTCCTTAAAATTTGGAGTGTTGTCTTTGAATGGACTCCTGTAGTTAACGGATATTCGTTGGATTACGATTCATTTTCCACCGGATTGGAAATTGAGACCGGAGGACACTTTTTTAAATTATTGATTACTAACAACTCATCATTGAATGCTACACAATATTTGACGGGTGCAGATAAATCTGTAAAAAATGGGGATTGGAGATTAGGATTTAATATTACAAGATTATTAGTTTTTTAAAGAATAGAGAAAGGAAAGCCATGATTAATAAAACTACGTTTTTGATTTTTCTTTTTACGGTTTTTATTGCTAACACAGAAGCCCGGCCCAAAAGAGTCAATCAGATACCCAACGGATCTGTGAACAGATGTGCAAATTGTCATGTTGACCCAAACGGAGGCGGACCGAGAAACGCATTCGGACAATTAGTGGAAGCAAAATATTTGACGGCTCAGGGATCTGCCGGAGATGTGATTTGGGGACCTGAACTCGCTCACGAAGATGCCGACGGTGATGGATTTACTAACGGAGAAGAATTACAAGATTCAGCAGGCGTTTGGACAGGTGGTTCAATCGGAGATCCGAGCATGGTATATTTACCCGGCGATCCCAATTCTCATCCTCCTGTAACCAGCATACGTAATGAAGCTGCAATTCCGGTTACACTTAAGTTGTATCAAAATTATCCGAATCCGTTTAATCCCAGCACGGTGATAGAATACTCTATACCAAGAGTAGGCAATGATAATTTGCTAATGTTTGTTTCATTAAAAGTATTTGATGTTTTGGGAAATGAAATCGCAACATTGGTGGAAGGTTATAAATCTGCCGGAAATTACAAGGTAACATTCGAGGCTGACAATCTTTCTGCGGGATTTTATTTTTACACGCTTTCTGCGGGTGAAAATAGATTGACGAAAAAAATGATTCTAATGAAATAATAAGTAAGTCTCCCCGCTTAGCGCAGGGAGACTTTTTATTTTTATTTTACTCTGTCATATTTAATTTCCATACTTTTCCATTCCGTACCGTCCGGAGTGGTCATATACATTTCCATTAACATATGATCATCATCGATGAACTTGAAAACTTCCCTTGCTTTTGCCGGTGTCCCGTCCATCATATTTGTGAAAGTTAATTCATAATGGAGTTCGTTTGTTTCCTTATTCATCTCACCAACACCGGTCATTATTCCCGTTCCGAAATTATCGATCCATACGTTAAAGAATTTTTTAGCCGCATTGTCGTATGCTTCGAAACTGATGCCTTCGAAGGGCATACCCATCATATCGCCGGAATAATTACCTTTTAAATATCTTCCGCCTAATATCATTTCGTTTACTAATTTCCCTTCTGCAGACTGAGCCTCTGCGCCGGGGTAGTTCCAAAATGTGGAGTGAGTCTTCCATTCACCCGTCATTTTAGCCATGTGCTCATGCATCGCACCGGGAGTCATATATTCCATCCATGCTTTTTCTTCAGGTGTCATTTCTTTCTTATCTTGAGCATATGCCAACATACTTACGCCAAGAATTAGTAGAATCAGTAGTTTTTGCATGTTTTGTTTCCTTCCTTTTAGTTGAGTTTGATAATTTCTTTTTCAGTTACAAAATCCACTCCGGCAGATTTCACTTTTGCCAGATATTCTTTCCAATTTTTAGATATAAATAGATTCACTTTGTCAATAAAAGGTTCTATCGCTTCTTTAGCCCTTTTGATAGCCAGATATTCCCTTTCTCCCGGTTTATCGTGGTAACCTTGAATGTTCCACCAAGCCATTCTGATTTTGGAAGAAATAACATCTTCATTACTTCTAATTCCCTTCGATTTAGGGGCTATAATCTCTTCTCTTAATTTTTTGAGTGAATCCGTAATTTCTTTGGATAATTTCTTAATCTCTTTGAATGTCGTATCCGACTTAATTTTCAATAAAATCAGTTTCGCATCTTCATTCATCTTGTCGATGTTATCAACAGCATAGGTGGATGCTTCAACCCATTTGGAAAAATCTTTTAGCAATTCTTTCCTTTTCGATAAATCCTCAATATTTACATCCACTCTCGAATCGAATTTTACATTTACGGTTGACGAATCTTTCCATTTGCCGTAGCTAATTACAACTTTGTATTCCCCTGGTAAAACTCGTATGCCCCCTCTTTCAGGTGAACCCGGTTTTGGTTTCTTTTGTCCGGGGAAGCGAATTCCCTTTTCATCCAAATACCAATACGTGC
>CAZULK010000084.1:0-11936 GCA_964621225.1 uncultured Melioribacteraceae bacterium
CCTTGACTTGCATGTGTTAAGCACGCCGCCAGCGTTCGTCCTGAGCCAGGATCAAACTCTCCGTTGTAAATCAAAAAAATTGTGTAATCTTTATTTGAGAACCCTAAATTTCTTTAGTCACTCACTCTGTCAAAGAACTTTTGAAACGGACTTCAAAAATACATCAAATCTTTTCTTTTGTCAAGCAAAATCGTTTTGTCCGTAGCATTTTTTCATCGTGTCAATGTGCAAATTCATTCAAAACACAAACTTAAAGTTACGACCTTTTTTTGAATTATGCAAATAAAAAATGAAAAAAATATATTTTTTTTCATTTCTATTTTTAGCGCATTTCTCTTTTGGCCAAACTTTAATTTTCATTCTGTAAAGAACATTACACTTATATGTGTATTATTCATCTAAATTGAGCGTGCAAATATATAATTTGGGAACAAAATGTCAAATGTTTTGTTAAAAAACTTCATTATTTGGAGGAAAACGCAGAAAAATTTTTACGGGCTTTACTTATTTTATAATTAAATGAAAGGAAGTGTGTCATGAAAAGCCCAAAATCAATTGATTTTTCCAATCCCCTCTCCGATTTGATTGACGATGAAATTTTCAACATGCTGAAGGAAAGGGATTTATTCAACAAAAAAACCCTTCGCGATCATCTGATGCGGAGAAAGTTTCAATATTTAAGGGAAAACAAAGTACCTGCAAATGAGGCAATCGATATGCTGCGCCAGGAATATCCTTACTTACAACCCGATACGATTCGTAAGATTGTATATAATATATAGTTCTTATTCTTGACAATTAAAAGCAGTGCGTTTATTTTTAATTTAAGATTTGAAGATAATTGTTTAGTTTGCCCGGTAATTCTTTGCCGGGCTTTCAGTAATTTAGAAGAGGTATTCTATTATGGCTAAATCCGTTAAAAGGAAACTTAAAAATACTAAATCGGAATCTCCTTTTAAGAACTATTGGCAAAAGGAAAATTATCTGCTTTTGCTGGCGGGAATTTTGGTGTTGTTCATTGGAAATTATTTAATGACTTTCGGACCTTGGGACAATCCAATATCCCTTTCGGTTGCACCCATTGTTTTATTGCTGGCCTACATCGTTATTTTCCCTTTGGCAATATTCTACAGAAAAAAGAAAAAGTCGGAAGAAAATGTTTCTAGCGAAGGTTAAAGGGAATTTGGTTGCCACACAAAAAAATGTGGAACTAAAAGGACATAAACTTTTATTGATTCACCCAATTGATTTGGATGGTAAATTCATTGGCAAAAAGGATTCGATCGCAATCGATACTGTTGATGCCGGAATTGGGGATACAGTATTAGTAGTGAAAGAAGGGGCTGCGGTTATGCAAATTTTGGGACATGACCGCGCGCCGGTTAACACAATGATAGTTGCCGTAGTGGACGATATCGACGTTCAAAAATAAATTTAAGTTGCTCTCGGAAAGAAAAAATCTTTTTGCTCTTATTAGAGTTCTATTGGATATTCCCTCCGTAGGTCCCCAAAAGGTGATGCGCCTTTTTGCGCTTATTAATAATTATGGGTTGGAAACTGCGCTTACTTCTCATAAAATTTATCAGTTGGACGGTTTCGGAAAGGAAACATCGATCCGGATTGAAAAAACATTCCGGAATTTTGATTCGTTATCTCAACCCTACATGGAAGAATTAGAAAAGCTTGATAAATTAAATGGGAAATTTATTACTTATTGGGATGAAGGTTATCCCGATTTGCTGAAGAATATTTTTGCCCCGCCTTTAATTTTATACTACATCGGTGATTTGTCTTTAGTCAACTCAAAAATAGTTGCGATTGTCGGAACGCGTCATCCAACAAATTATGGAAAAAGGATGGCCGAAAGATTTTCATCGGAATTAACAAATGCCGGGGTAAAAATCATCAGTGGACTGGCACGCGGCATAGATTCAACAGCCCATAAATCTTGCCTTAAACAGGGAGGGAAAACAATTGCAGTTACCGGCTCCGGATTGGATGTAGTTTATCCTCCGGAAAACAAAGAACTATACTCCGAAATTGAGAAGAATGGCTTGATTCTGACAGAATACCCAATAGGGACAAAACCCGATGCTCAAAATTTTCCCAGACGGAACAGGATAATTTCCGGATTATCTCTGGGTGTACTGATTGTAGAAACAAGGGTGCAGGGAGGTGCAATGCATACGGCTCAATATGCTTTAGATCAAGGGAAAGAGGTATTTGCTATTCCGGGGAGTTTGGAGACATCAAATAGTGAAGGAACTAATTTCTTAATAAAAAATGCTTCCGCAAAATTGGTGCAAACCCCTCAGGATATTTTAAATGAATTAAACATAACTTCAACTAAAACGAAAGAAGCACCCAAGAAGCCGGATTTAAACTTATTCGAACAAAAGTTGTTTGATGTGTTGGATAAAGAACCTGTTCACATCGATAAAATTGCTGAGATGTCCGGCATGAGTACATCCGATTGTTTGGTTCACCTTTTGAGTTTGGAGTTCAAAGGGGTGATCCGTCAATATCCCGGCAAATTATTCGGTTTGATATAATCTACTATTCCCACACTTCTAAAATTCTCTCTAATTTTTACTATCTTGATATGGAATTATAAATTAAATTCGCAGGTTATGAAACTAGCTACTTTATGTTACGTAAGAAAAGACGGCAAAACTTTAATGCTGTACAGAAATAAAAAGGAAAACGATTACCACGAGGGAAAATGGAACGGTCTTGGGGGTAAATTCGAACCGGGCGAATCTCCCGAAGAATGTGCAATTAGGGAAGTGAAAGAAGAATCAGGTTTGACGGCAAAGAGTATTACGATGAAAGGAATAATAACCTTTCCCATGTTCGACACCAAAGAAGACTGGTATGTATTCCTTTTTGTTATTAACGATTTCGAAGGAGAGTTAATCGATTCCCCCGAAGGCAGACTGGAATGGATAGACGACGAAAAGTTGACCGGGCTGAATTTATGGGACGGCGACAAGATTTTTATTCCATGGCTATCTGGAGACAAATTCTTCTCTGCAAAATTTAATTACGATAACGGAAAATTTACCGACTATTCTGTGGAATTTTATTGAAAGAGGAAAAAGTGAACGTTAAAAATAAAATAAGCAAAAAGCTTCATTCAACCGGGTTGGGTAAAGAACTGTTGTTCAACGTTAAAAAACTCACCGGAAAAATTCACCGTCCGGATATGGAATTCCCGGAATTGATAAGTCTGGAAACGGCAAGTGTTTGCAATCTTCGCTGTGTTCATTGTCCGCCGCAAAGTAAAGAACTGCGCGACCAGGGCAGACCATTGGGATTGATGGACATAAATCTCTTTATGAAATTAATGGACGAAATAGACAAGCATGGCAGAAGAAGAATTGCCTTGCACAAAGACGGCGAACCGCTGCTCCATCCCCAAGTTACAGAGATGATCAAAAGGACAAAGAAGAATGTCGATCATATTGTTTATTTAACTACAAACGCGCACAAACTTACCGACGAAATAGCCGACTTAATTATTGAAAAGAAAATTGATGTTGTCAATTTCAGCATTGGCGCAGCAACGGAGGAGTTCTACCGGAAAGTACGCGGTAAAAATTTCAACAAGGTGATGAATAATATCCACAACTATTTGGACAAAGTTGAAAAATCGGAATGGAAGCCGAGAATTCTGGTTCAAATTATCCGTCTGCCGGAATTCCCCGAAATGGAAGAGGAAATTAAGCGCTTCAAAAAATATTGGAAGGATTATCCGGTTGAGGTTCAAGTTTGGGATAAATTGACCTGGGGCGTTTATGATTACAAGGAGAGAAATAAAAACCGCTACCCGTGTTATTCGTTGTGGGAATCGTTTACTGTAAATTCGGACGGACTCGTTTCTGCCTGCTGTATAGACTGGCAGCAGAAATTGATTACCGGAGATACAAACAAGCAGAGTATCGAAGAGATTTGGAAAGGCGGGGTGTTGAGAAATATGCGTAAACTGCACGTGGAAGGACGTGAAAACGAACTGCCGATTTGCGGTTCTTGCAATTATTGGGATTGGCAGCAAAAGTTGGATGAGTATGCCATTTAGTGATTTTCTAAAAATCTATTTATTCAATGATGCTTCGTAGGGACAACTCCCCTTTCTGAAAAACATAAAATCACATATATCATCTCCTTTTGCGATAGTATGTAATCGTCTGAATTCTGAATTTACTTTATCTTCTATGTAAGGATACCCCGCAACATCGTGGTCACAGCCAAGCATTCCTACTTCGGGACATCCCAATGCATTTGCAATTTCAGCACTGGCACATTTATCTACGATGATAGTCAAACAATCTTCTTCGTCTTTTATTTCTTTTACGTGATAGTCATCGTTAGAATTGAATAATGCAATGTTGAATTTCTTATAATTAGAAAAAGTGTCACCTTCACATTTAACCAAATTATCAGCATTGTAAAGTAAGGGTATTGTATATTTTGCATATTGCTGCCACATCGATTTTGTAAAATTATATGCTGCCTCCCTGTCTTTCCTTTTAGCAACTACGTTAAACATTGCTGTCATTGTTAAAAATTGATTGGCGGGCTCTTTTCCTAGTTTCAATGCCTTGGAATATCCATCGGCATGCTCTTCTTTTATCCTCATTTTTTCAGAATTAACATTTATCATGAAAGGAATAAATCCCCAAATGCCGGTTTCAGTTATTATACTTCTTATAATAATCCAACCTATTTTGATCATTATTATTTTAGGGGTTGCATCGACTATCTCGGTAATCGATTTGCCATAATTATTTAATTCTTCTACTTTCATTTTATTATTCCCTAAAAAATTATTGTATGCAAATTACCATTGTACTTACCATCTAAGTAAATTCGCAATTCATAAGATTTGAATTCATGCTTCCTCCAACTTCATTTACATTTTTTAAATTCTTTCATACCCGGTGATATCCGGAGCTAAAAAATATATTATTTATTTTAACATATCCTCGGCAGCTGCTCGCCAAGAGGAAGATCAACTATATGCTCAACTCCCAAAATAGTTTTCTTAACCACAATACCCGGATGCTCATCCACAGCTTCGCCAATTATTACAGCATCTTTACCCAAAGGATGCATTCGCATTTCACTCAGTACTTCTCCGGCAAACTCCTCCGGCAGAGCAAGTATCAATTTCCCTTCGTTGGCAACATAAAGGGGATCAATACCAAGTATTTCACAAGCCCCTTTTACATTGGGCTTAACGGGAATTTTATCCGCATAAATTTTTATTCCAACATTGGATTGATTTGCGAATTCGTTCAATGTTGCTGCGGCTCCCCCGCGGGTTGGATCTCTCATTGCATGAATTTGAGAACATTTACCGGTGATGACATCAACAAGACCGTTCAATGCGGCGCAGTCACTTTCGATTAGAGACTCGAATGACAAACCTTTTCTGGTAGTCATTATTGCCATTCCGTGATCAGCTATTGTGCCGGAAACAATAATCTTATCCCCCGGCCGAATGTTCGAAGAAGAAATATTCAAATCCTTTTCCAGAATTCCGATGCCGGCGGTATTTATGAACACCTTATCGCACAATCCTTTGTTAACAACCTTTGTGTCTCCGGTAACTATTTGAACACCCGCAGCATCAGCGGCTTCCCTCATCGATATTACAATTTTATTAAGTTCTTCAATGGGAAATCCTTCTTCAATTATGAATGCGGCACTCAGCCAAACCGGTTTGGCTCCGTTCATAGATAAGTCGTTAACCGTTCCGTTTATTGCCAAATGGCCAATATTTCCACCCGGGAAAAATATCGGATCAACAACAAATGAATCGGTGGTAAATACAATCTTATTCCCTCCGACTTCCAAAGTTGCTTGATCTTCCATCTTTACGAGAGTATCGTTTTTGAAGGTGGAAATGAATACTTTATCTATCAACTCCGCCATCAATCTTCCGCCCGAACCATGCGCAAGTTGAATGTTGTCATAATTTGTAATGGGCAAAGGGCAATTGAATCCTTTGGAAAGATCGATTTTATTTTTCTCATCCATAATCAACTCACCTTATATCTGTGATATTTATAATAAGCCGAACAAGCTCCTTCGCTGGAAACCATCGTTGCCCCGAGCGGGGTTTCGGGGGTGCATTCATTACCGAACGCCGGGCATTCGAATGGTTTTATTATTCCTTGCAGAACCATCCCGCTTTGGCATGCTTCCGGTTCCATGGTGTTAATTCCGGTTACTTCGAATTTTTTAGCCGCGTCGAATCTTTCATATTTTTTGTTTAGAACCATTCCGCTCATAGGTATTGTACCTATTCCCCGCCATTTCTGATCGGCAATTTCGAATACTTCCTTCAATAATTTTTGAGCAGCAACATTTCCTTCCCTTTTAACAGAACGTGTATATTGGTTTTCCACAAAGGCTTTTCCTTCTTCCAACTGTTTAACCGCAAGATAAATTCCATGTAAAATATCCACCGGCTCGAATCCGGTCGGGACAATAGGCACTTTGTATTTTTCGGCAATCGGTTCATATTCCCAATAACCCATAACGGTGCAAACATGGCCGGCTGCAAGGAACGCTTGAACTCTGTTCGATTCGGATGACAGAATTGCTTCCATTGCCGGAGGCACCAATACATGGCTAACGATTTCACTAAAATTGTTTATACCTTCTTTATCGGCTTGAAGAACAGCCAAGGCATTTCCCGGAGCGGTAGTTTCGAATCCAATGGCAAAAAAGACAACTTCCTTATCGGGATTTTCCCTGGCTATTTTCAATGCCTCAAGAGCAGAATAAACAATCCTTACGTCTGCTCCTTCGCTTTTTGCTTTGAACAGATCGCTGTTGCTGCCGGGAACCCGAAGCATATCCCCGAAAGAAGTGAAAATCACATTGTCCCGCTTTGCAATTTCTATTGCACGGTCAATTACTTCGAGTGGTGTAACGCATACCGGGCAGCCGGGACCATGAACCATTTCAACATTCGGAGGAAGAACTTGATCAATTCCGTTTTGAATAATTGAATGCGTCTGCCCGCCGCAAACTTCCATCAGCGTCCAATTGCCTTTTGCAATTTTCTTAATTTCATCTATGTAATACTTCGCTAATTTTGCATCGCGGAATTCGTCCAAGTATTTCATTTTTCATCCTCCCCTTTATCCGGCAGCGGATTATCGAATATATCCTTTCCTTCTTTTGCGGCTTCGTCCGCCAATTGTTGATGTATTTCGATACTCTTTTTAGCCTCTTCCTCGTCGAGAACGGAAATAGCCATTCCGGCATGAACAATTACGTATTTGCCCACTTCCACTCCGTCGCAATACTCAACGCATGCTTTGCTTATGCTTCCGGAGTAATCTATCTTTCCCATTTTGATTCCGTTTTCCTCCACAATTTCAACTACTTTTCCCGGTATTGCAAGACACATAATTAACTCCCCAAATAATTTACTTTAGTTTTGTTTTCGTTTAATAGTTTTGATGCAACGGCAACTTGTCCGAGTGATATTCCGCCGTCGTTGCAAGGGATAGATTGATGAGAATAAACTTGTAATCCTTCCCGTTCCAATTCCTTTTCCACTCCTTCAAGCAATATTTCATTCTGAAATGATCCTCCGCTCAAAACAACTTTATTTATTTTATTTTCAGACGCAGCATATTTTACGGATGCTGTTAATATTTTGATGATAGTATTATGGAATTTTGCGGAAATATAACCGTAGCTTTTCCCTTTGTTATATTCATTATAAACCATTTTAATTAATTCTTTTATTCTGATCTTTCCGCTTGTTTGATCAATGTATTCATATTCATAATATGAATTGTCATCGACTTTAACGGCGGCATGCATTAAATGGATAGCTGCTTCCGCTTCGAATGTATTGTATAATTTGCCGCCAATGATTGCCGAGACTGCGTCGAACAATCTTCCCATGCTGGAAGCGGGAACTGAATTAATCTTTTTATCAATCATCTGTTTGATCATTCCGTGGTCAAATTGCTCCAGATGAGACGGTAGAGTAAATTCATTTAATGATTGGTACAAATATGCGATTCCGCATCTCCAAGGTTCTTTTGCTGCAGAATCTCCACCGGGCAAAAGAAATTCTTCCAAACTCAAAACTCTTTTCAATTGAGTATAATTTCCGGCAAATATCTCACCGCCCCAAATAGTATTATCGTAGCCGAGACCGGTGCCGTCGAGAACTACGCCAATTACATCTTCGTCAAGTTTATTCTCCATCATGCATGCTGCCATATGTGCATGGTGATGCTGGACTTTAATTACCGGTTTACCGAAACGCTCCGCCCTTTGGGAAGAAATATAATCGGGATGTAAATCCCTTACAATAAATTCCGGCTGGATGTCCATTATCTTTGGAAGGTGTTCGATTGTTTCTTCAAAAAATTCATTCGCCTTTAAGTTGGTTAAGTCGCCGATGTGCTGACTTAAAAATGCATTATCATCTTTGGTAACGCAGATTGTATTTTTTAATTCCGCTCCCACGCCTAATAAACGGGGGCTTCCGGAAATTATTTTTATCCTTTTGGGAACATACCCGCGGCTTCGTCTGAATATTCTGTACTTACCAGCAATTACACAACCGACTGAATCATCTGCACGGATAAGTATTTTTCGATTATGATGAAGGTAAAAATCTGCAATGCCATTCAATTTATTTCCGGCTTCAATATTATCAATACAGATCGGTTCTTCGCTCATGTTAGCGCTCGTCATTATCAAGGCATTCCATTCTTCCCCTTTCAGCTTTTTCATCAAATCGAAAATTATATAATGGAGAGGAGTGTAAGGCAGCATAATACCGATACGCGTATTATCCGGATTTATTACTCCGGGCAAAACCGGTTTGGATTTAAGCAATAAAATCGGCCTTTCCTTGGATGTCAATATTGCGATTTCCTTCTCACTAATATTCGCTAATTGTTTAACAGCATCGATATCCCTAACCATCACGGCAAATGGTTTTGCATCCCGGTGCTTTCTATCGCGAAGCAGTTTAACTGCTTTTTCGTTATAAGCATCGCACGCCAAATGGAATCCGCCCAAGCCTTTAATTGCTCCTATCTTCCCTTCACTTAAAAGTTTGACGGATAATTCCAATGCAGTATAATTATCCTTTACTATTTCGTTGCTATAAACAAGTTCAATTTGAGGACCGCATTCCGGACAAGCGTTTGGTTGAGCGTGAAATCTCCGGTTGGAAGGATCTTCGTATTCCGACTTGCATTCATCGCACATGGGAAAGACCTTCATTGTTGTTAAAGGTCTGTCGTAGGGTATGTTTTCAATGATTGTAAACCGGGGTCCGCAATTAGTACAATTTATGAACGGATAATAATAGCGCCTATTTGCCGGATCGAGAAGTTCGTTCAAACAATCATTGCAAATGGAAACATCGGGCGAGATGAAAGTTTTATTACCAAGTTCAGTTTCCGATTTTATTATTTCGAATTTTGTGAATCCGTTGAGCGGTAACTGCTCAACTTCGATTTTTTCAATTTCTGATAACGAAGGCGGTGAAGTTTTTAATTCATAAAGAAAATCATCCGTCCTCTCCCCTTCCAGTTCAATCAATACGCCGTTTCTTTGATTGGTTACATATCCTTTCAATCCAAGTTTGTTTGCAAGGTTAAATACAAACGGTCTGAACCCGACTCCTTGCACGATGCCGTTTACCGAAATTTTGAGATGTTTCATTTTTCTTATTGAAACATCAGCCATTATTAAGATTATCCTTAATCCATTTGAACCAAGTATCCAATCCTTCGCCGCTCCGGGCGGATAGTTCGATGAATTCCAGATGATGGTTCACTCTGGTTGCATATTCTTTTGCTTTATCTACACTAAAATCGACATATGGCAATAAATCTATTTTGTTTATTATGCATAAATCGGAAGACTCGAACATGGTGGGATATTTTAAGGGTTTGTCTTCTCCTTCGGTAACACTGATGATTACAACTCTTTTCGATTCACCCAAATCGAACAAGCTGGGACAAACAAGATTGCCGACATTCTCTATAATGAAAACGGAATTATCCTTTGGTTTAATTTTATCTATTGCATCTTGAATCATTTCCCCATCCAAGTGGCAGCCGTTTCCGGTATTTACTTGAACAACGGGAACTCCGATTTTATCAATTCTTTCCGCATCGTTCATCGTCTGCTGGTCTCCTTCCACCACTGCAAACTCGATTTCATTTTTCAAAGACGAAAGGGTTTTTTCCAACAATGTAGTTTTACCCGAACCGGGTGAGCTAACCAAATTCAAAGCAAAAATATTTTTAGCTTTAAAATATCCCCTATTCCGTTCGGCTAAAAGATTATTTTGTTGAAGTATGTCGGTTTCAACATGAATAGTTTTACCGTGATGGTGGTGATGATCGTGATGATGGTGGTCGTGATGATGATTAGTTAAAACCGGAGATGATGAATCGACTTGGGAAATAATTTCACCGGGCTTTCTGATAGTAGCTTTTTGATCGGGCTGACCGCAGCCGCATGTATCGCACATAAATTGTCTCCTAATTTATTCCACGTTAAGCGATTTTAATTTCAACTCCTTTCCTTTCAAAAGAGTAACATTGAATGATGAACATCCGGGACAAGAATCGTAAATTTGATTCATTTCAAAAACATTATTACAATCGTTGCATTTGCCTTGGGCTTTAATAACGTTAATCTTTATTTCGCTTTCTTCCAACAGAGTTCCCTCCACGACGGCTTGGAAAGCAAATTCCAATGCATGAAGTTCAACTCCGGAAAGAGTGCCTACATCCAATTCTATATCAATAATTTTATTTGCGCCGGCGTTGATTGCTTCCTTTTCCGCAAGTTCAATCACACTTTGCGCAATAGACATTTCGTGCATTAATTTTTCAACCAGAGTTTCAAAAAGCTATGTCAAGTTAATAATAATCATGCAATTTTAAAAATAGAATTAAACTTAATACACCCATTCATAAACATTCAATTATAATTTTACACTGATTGGAACTCCCATTCTCTCATTCTCCCATTTTCTCATTTTCCCATCCTCTCCTTCTCTCATTCTCCCAAACCTCATCCAATTCCCTTTATTCCCAATTCCAATTGGCATTAAGCTTTTAATCATTGAGTTGATTACACAGAGCCCCACGGAGGAATCACGGAGAGACACGGAGAAATTCCATTCAACAAATGGAATAAATTATTCGTCAACGGGAATCCGTTAATGCAATAATGGTTATATTTGCATTCAAAAAAAATGAGAAATTGATGCACGATAAATACGAAGCCGTAATAGGACTGGAAGTACACGCACAGTTATCCACCAATACAAAAGCATTCTGCGGATGTTCCACTAAATTCGGGAATCCCCCGAATACCAATGTTTGTCCCGTATGTTTAGGACACCCGGGAGTATTGCCGGTGCTGAATAAAAAAGTTGTTGAGTATTCAGTTCTGATGGGATTGGCGACAAATTGCAGAATAAACAGAGAGTCGATCTTCGCACGCAAAAATTATTTTTATCCCGATCTTCCCAAAGGGTATCAGATTTCACAATTCGAACAGCCGATTTGCGAAGAAGGCTTCGTGGAAATTGATTCGGAAAATGGAAAGAAAAAAATCCGTTTGATTAGAATTCACATGGAAGAAGATGCCGGCAAATCCATTCACGATCAAGATTTTGATACTCTTGTGGATTTGAACAGATGCGGGACTCCGTTGATAGAAATTGTGAGTTATCCGGATATCAACACCCCGAAAGAGGCGGGAGATTATTTAAGAACATTGCGTAAACTTGTTCGTTATTTGGGAATTTGCGACGGCAACATGGAGGAAGGCTCGTTAAGATGCGATGCAAATATTTCAATCCGGCC
Source organism: uncultured Melioribacteraceae bacterium (assembly GCA_964621225.1). GTDB lineage: Bacteria > Bacteroidota > Ignavibacteria > Ignavibacteriales > Melioribacteraceae > CAYNUJ01. Next base: position 11,883 of record CAZULK010000084.1, read on the forward strand.
AAAAGGTGAAACCACATTGGGCACCCGGACTGAGGTGAAGAACATGAATTCATT
>CAZULK010000085.1:0-11691 GCA_964621225.1 uncultured Melioribacteraceae bacterium
AGAGCCTCAGATATTGCAGAATGGGAAACAATTATAGATTGGGGTGATGAATGGAAATATTTATTGCCGGATAACCGGACATCCGGTAATTGGAGGGAATTGGATTTTGACGATTCCGGGTGGGCGACCGGACATTCGGGATTCGGTTACGGAGATGATGATGATTCAACTGTCATTCCTAAGACTATGTCAATTTTCCTTCGTAAAAAATTTGTAATAGACGACTTGAATGATATTTCGGGATTATTTTTCCATATTGATTTCGACGACGGTTTTGCAGTTTTTTTAAATGGAACTGAAATTGGCAGAGACAATCTCGGAACTCCGAATACAAATATTCTATATAATCAATCGGCAAACAATTATGTTGAACCGCTTATAGCATACGGCAGAGATCCATTTGGGATAGACTTAAATTCAAAATTAGATTTACTCCGCCAAGGTGAAAATATAATCGCCGTTGAAGTTCATAATCACAGCATCAATTCATCTGATTTAACTGCTATTCCATTTTTAACAATAGGATACAAAACCGCCAAGGGTAACCGGCAAGTCAATCCCTTGTTACCACTTCAATATGCAAATCTTCATACCAATTTTTCATTGAAAACAGGGGAGTCGCTTTATTTAAGTAAAGCCGGCGTTGTTATCGATTCGGTGAGCATCCCCAATCTTCCAAGCAATTTTTCATTCGGTAGAAATGAGAATGGTAATTGGATGATATTTATAAATCCAACCCCTGGTTCAGTGAATAATTCTGACGGATTTACAGGAATATCCGGAGAAATTCTGCCTAATTATAAGCCGGATATTTATACATCACAAATAAATTTAGTATTATCAACAACGGATAATTCAACTATTCGCTTCACAACCGACGGATCGGATGTAAATGAAAATTCTCCCGTTTTTTCAGGTACATTAAAAATAGATAAAACCACAACTATAAAAGCGAGAAGTTATACCACAGGATATTTGCCCGGAAAATTATTTTGCGGAACATATATTATTGGAAAGCCCAATCTTCCCGTTGTATCTATTACTACTGATCCTGTAAATCTATGGGATAGCGATTCGGGAATATATGTTAAAGGAAACAATGCCGATTCCAATTATCCATATTTTGGTGCGAACTTTTGGGAGGATTGGGAAAAGAAAGCACATTTTGAATTATTTGAACCGGGTGAGGGGCTTGTTGCATCTGAAAATTGTGGGATAAAAATATTCGGTGCTTACAGTCGTGCATGGGACCAAAAATCTTTAGCTGTTTTCTTTAGAGGGAAATATGGAAACAAAGAATTAAATTACAAGATATTTCCCGACTTGAGCATAGATAAATTTAAGTCGATAGTTCTAAGGAATTCAGGTAACGATTGGCAAAGTACCATGCTCCGGGATGGGTTTCTGCAAACATTGATTAAAGATTTAGATATTGAACACCAAGCATATCGCCCTTCAATTGTCTATTTAAATGGTGAATATTGGGGAATTCATAATATAAGAGAAAAAATAAACGAAGATTTTATTGCCAGTCATTTTTCACTCAATCCAAAAAATATTGATCTGTTACAGAATAATTCCGAAATATTGGAAGGCTCGAACGAGACATATAATATCATGCTCGATTTCATCAACACACATAATTTAGCTAATGATGAAAATTTTGAAATAGTATCATCTATGATGGATGTTGATAATTTTATCGACTATTTACTTTGCGAACTATATTTCAATAACTTGGATTGGCCGGGAAATAACATAAAATATTGGCGGGAATCGAATTCATTCCCACGATGGCGATGGATTTTATATGATGTGGATTTCGGTTTCGGTCTATTCGATGAAAAGGATTATCGGTTCAACACATTGGAATTTGCACTTGAGGAAAACGGACCCTTCTGGCCTAATCCACCTTGGAGTACTTTCCTTTTTAGGAATTTGATAAAGAATGATTCATTTAAGCAAAAGTTTATTACCCGTTTTTGCGATTTAAGTAATTCTGTATTTCGTCCTGAGAGAGTAAAGGGGATATTGGATTCACTTGTTGAATCGATTAAACCTGAAATTGACAATCATATATCAAGATGGAATCAATTCGATATTCCAACGTGGGAAAGAAATATAGCCAACTTGAAAAACTTTGCAGATTTTCGATTGCCTTTCATGAGAATACATTTTATCAATAAATTCGATTTAGGAGCTACTTCATTACTTAAATTGAATTTGAACGATGTTAAAATGGGGAACATAATTATTAACTCCCTAAAACCTGATAATTATCCATTTTCAGGCATTTATTTTACCGGAATGACAACAAGATTAGAGGCTATTCCGAATGACGGATACCGGTTCGTCGGATGGGAAGGAGATATAAATTCAACAGATAGAATACTAGAAATCAATTTAGATGATGTAACGGATCTAACTGCTGTATTTGAATATTCAGGTGAAGAAGGTACAATTGTAATTAATGAAATTAATTATAATTCTGCGCCGGATTTCGATACAAAAGATTGGTTAGAATTATACAACAGAATGGATTTTGAGGTATCTATTTCTGGATGGAAATTGAGCGATGCCAATTTTTCCAATGCCTTCGAATTTCCCCAAGGATTGCTCATCCCGGCTCAAGGATATTTTGTGGTATGTAGAGATACTGCATCTTTCGATTCTTTATTTCCCGGAATTAAAAATAGAATCGGCAATCTTTCCTTCAATTTAAGTAACGGAGGCGAGTATATCCAGTTAGTTGATCCTTCAGGTAATATTGTCGATTCTCTCACATATGATGATAAAGCCCCATGGCCAACTGAACCGGATGGTAATGGTCCGACGCTTGAATTGGTTGATCCGTTTGCCGATAATTCAATTCCTGCAAATTGGGATGCATCTACGGGGCATGGTTCACCCGGAATAGAAAACACAACCACTACTCTAAAGGAAGAGTACACAAAATTAAGTTTTGATTTGAGGCAGAATTATCCGAATCCGTTTAATCCGGCTACAAACATTGAATATACCATCCCTCTAAGTGAGAATGGGAAATACACTGAAAGTAATGTGAAATTGGTGATTTATGACATATTGGGGAAAGAGGTTAAAACCCTCGTTAATGAAAAACAATCGCCCGGTATTTACCGTGTCAGGTTCGATGGAGGAAATTTAAGCAGCGGAATTTATTTTTACAGACTAACATTTGATAAATTTGCAGAAACAAAAAAGATGATTTTATTGAAGTGAGGAGATAAAATGAAAAGAATTTACATGACCGATTCCCTTACATTTTCAAAATTCAGCGTTGGTTTTTGGAGATTGATGGATTGGGGAATGACTACCGAGGAACTGGATTCTTTCGTAAATCAGTTGTTCGAATTAGGTATCACAACTTTTGATCATGCAGATATTTATGGCGGTTATAAATGTGAAGAGGAATTCGGAAAAATAATTAAAAGAAATCCTTCGATTAGGGAAAAGATGGAAATAGTTACCAAATGTGGAATTAAGCTGGTAAATCCGAATCGCCCCGAAAATACTTTTCATTGTTACGATACTACAGAAAAATATATAATTAATAGTGCCGAACAATCATTAAAAAATTTCCACACTGAATATATCGATGTATTATTAATCCACAGAGTCGATTTTCTTATGAACGCCGACAGTGTTGCAAAAGCATTTAATAAATTGAGAGAAGAGGGGAAAGTGCTCCATTTCGGAGTATCTAATTTTAAGAGATCACAACTTGAATTGCTCCAATCGCGACTCGATTTCCCCCTGGTTACGGATCAAGTTGAGCTAAATTTACTCAACCTTACACACATTGACAACGGAGATTTCGATTATTTCCAAAAAGAAAGGATATCACCCATGATTTGGTCTCCTTTGGCCGGAGGTAGAATCTTCAATGAAGATTCAGACCAATGTAACCGGATCAGATATGTACTCGGCGAAATATCTGCGGAAACCGGTTATTCTTTTGATCAAATTGCGTTGGCTTGGTTGCTTAAATTACCTTTGAATTTGAATATTGTTTTGGGTTCGGGAAAGATAGAAAGGATTAAATCCGCATTGGGAGCATTGGAATTTTCCCTTACCAACGAACAGTGGTACAGATTGTGGACGGCATCAAAAGGATATGAAGTCCCATAAAAATTTGTCTCTACTCTTGACAAGTTGGAAATCAATTGTTATATTGAATTCCCTCCATTAACAACTATCCTGGCCGCTTAGGTCCGCCCTCTACCTAAGCGGCCTGCCCATTTTAAAGAGACTAATTCAAAAATTTTTCCCATTTATTTATTTCTTTCGAAACGTACTCGGGATTTGGAGAGCCTACTGTTTTCTTTCTTTCCAAACATTTTGCTGCACTCGAAAGGGAATAAACATCATCGTTAAATAAACTGCTGAATTTTCTATATTCTTCAAGAGTTAATTCATTCAATTTCTTTTTGTTTGATTCGCAATACCTCACTAATCCGCCGACGATATTATGAGCTTGCCTGAATGGAACTCCTTTAATTACTAACCAATCTGCAATATCAGTTGCAAAGATAAAATCGCCGTTAATTTCATCTGCGAATCTTTTGGAATTAATTTTTAATTTACTTGTCATTTGTGATATTAATTTGATTGAATAAAAATAAGTTTTATATGAATCAAATAACGGCTCTTTATCTTCCTGAAAATCCCTATTATACGTTAAAGGTGTTCCTTTAATCACGCCGAGCAAATTAAATTGATTGCTTATAACCCGGCTTGTTTTTCCCCGGATTAATTCATTGAAATCCGGATTTTTTTTCTGCGGCATCAAAGATGATCCGGTTGAAAATTCATCCGGTAATTCAACAAAATTCCATTCTTTGGTCGACCATAAAATTATTTCTTCACAGAATTTACTAAGATGAACCATTCCCAATGAACATGCATTTAAAAAGTCGGCTATGTAGTCTCTATCGGAAACAGCATCCATAGAATTAGTAGAGATTTTGTTGAAGTGAAGTAAATCTGCCGTCATTTCACGGTTCAATTCAATGGTAGATCCCGCTAGAGCACCGCTTCCCAAAGGTGATTCATCAGCTTCCTCAAATACAAATTGAAATCTCTTTTTATCCCTTTCAAACATTTCCACGTAAGCGAGCAGATGATGTGCAAGAGAAACGGGTTGTGCCCATTGAAGATGTGTGTAGCCGGGAAGCAAAGTAAGCAAATGTTCCTTCGATGTTTGAACAAATATTTTCTGTAGATTTATTAACGAATTAATAATTTCTTCAGACTTATTTTTGATCCACATACGAGTGATTGTTGCCACTTGATCATTTCTACTTCTCCCGGTATGTATTTTATCGGCAGTATCACCAATGAGTTGTTTTAATTCTTTTTCGATTGCAGTATGAATATCCTCATACTCGGAAATTATCCTATTTTCATCATTAGTAAAAATTTCCGGAAGACGATTCAACCCGGTAATTATTTCCTCTAATTCATCATTCCGAATAATGCCCAATGTATTTAGCATTTTACAATGAGCAATGTTCTGTTCAATATCTTCGTTCAATAAATTGATATCAAACGAAATGGACTTTGAAAATTCGAATGCATCTTCATGCATATTTTCTTTGAATCTACTATTCCACAGCATTCAATACTTCCGTATTGTTTCTGATTGATGCCAAAGTTGAATAGGGAAGAGCATTCAATTCAATGAATCCTTTAGCAGCTTGGTGATTGAATTGATCTCCTTTTGAATATGTTGCCAGAGCCTCGTTGTAAAGACTAAATTCAGAACTTCTGGCTAAAGTTGTGATTGTTCCTTTAAATAATCTGAGTTTAATTTTACCCGTAACGTATTTCTGTGTGGAGTCAACGAAAGCCATCAACGATTCAAACAAAGGGGAAAACCAGAAACCGTCATAAATGAGATTGCTTATTTTTAAGGATAATTCTTCTTTATATCTATACGTATCTTTGTCCAAAGTAAGCTTTTCCAATTGCTTGTGAGCATAATGAAGAATTATAGCACCGGGGGCTTCATAAACCTCTCTCGATTTAATTCCAATAACACGATTCTCAATCATATCAATTCTTCCTATTCCATTATCACCCCCAATTTTATTCAGAATCGACACAATTTCAACAGGTGAATAATCAACTCCGTTTATAGCAGTCGGTACACCTTCCTTAAAATACAATTCAATATCAATCGGATTATCGGGGGCGTTTGCGGGGTTTGTTGTTATTTGGAAAGCATCCTCCGGTGGGGAGTTTTCGGGATTTTCCAATTCACCGCATTCAGTAGCGCTTCCCCAAAGGTTCTCGTCTATTGAATAAGGTGATTTCTTGGTTATGTTAATTTTGATATTATGCTTCAGTGCATATTCTATTTCTTCTTCCCTTGTTTTAAATTCCCACTCTCTTAAAGGAGCAAGTATTTTTGCATCCGGCATTAATGTTTTTATTCCAACTTCGAATCTTACTTGATCGTTGCCTTTACCGGTGCAACCGTGAGCTATAACATTAGTGCCTTCTTTTTTTGCTGTTTCAACAAGTAGTTTTACGAGCAGGGGACGACCAATTGCAGTTGCCAACGGATATTCTCCTTCGTACAATGCATTAGATTTTAAGGCTTTCCAAGCATATTCCTCAATAAATTCTTTTCGAACATCATAAATGTATAATTCTGATGCCCCCGTGGATAAAGCCTTTTCACGGAGTTCATCCCAATTATCTTTCTGTCCCAAATTACCGGTGACGGCAATTATATCCGCATCATACTTGTTTGAAAGCCATTTAACCATAACCGATGTATCTAACCCACCGGAATATGCAACTACAATTTTGTTTTTCATTATTTACCCCTATTCATGATTTGTATTAATATATTTTTCCAGAAATTTAAGCACACTATTCATTTTTGTTTTTGAGGAGGGGATTACTAAAACTGTATCGTCTCCTCCAATTGTTCCGAGTATATCCGGGTTATTTAATCTATCGATGTAATGAGCTACACCTTGTGCTCTACCGGCTAATGTTCTGATAACTATCAAATATTCACTATGCTGAATACTTAATATTTCATATCCAATCAGTTTTGCAATCTGCTTTCCGGATTCATCGGGATTTAAAACATATTGTATACCGAATTCTGTCTTTTTACGGATAACACCCAAATCGGAAAAGTCACGACTTAGTGTAGCTTGCGTAACATTTATATCATCACTTCTTAGCAGTTTAATTACTTGTTCTTGCGAAGTGATAGCGTAGGTGTTCAGTATTTGTTTTAGTTTTGTTTGTCGTTTGAATTTGCTAGGCATAGCTTACTCCATTTTGATTTAACATTAGTTAATTATGGTATCTAATTCCTTAATAAAGGCTGTTATTTCATTTTTAGTAATTATATATGGCGGCAACAAACGTAATACGTTGTTTTTAGCAGGGCAGGTGATAAATCCTTTTTCCAATAATTTACTGCAGAGCCCGGAAACATCAATTTGACCGTTAAATTCTATACCAATCATCAATCCTTTTCCTCTAATATCGGAAATAACTTTTGAATTTAAACTTTTTAATTGATCTTTCAAATATTCTCCCATATCGGAGTTATTTTTCAAAACATCATCACTTAATAACGATATAACACCGAGTGCAGCTGCAACAGATACCGGATTTCCACCAAAAGTGGAACCATGCGAACCGGGGAATACAGAATCGGCAACTTGATTAGTACACATAGTTACACCCAAAGGAAAACCATTCGCCACAGCCTTGGCAAGTGTAACTATATCAGGTTTAACACCATAATGTTCGTATGCGAACATTTTACCGGTTCTTCCCATTCCGGATTGGATTTCGTCGATGATCAAAAGCAAATCATTCTCCCTGCAGATTTTTTCTACCTCTAAAAGGTAATTTTCATCCGGAATGTTTATACCGCCTTCACCTTGTATAACTTCCAACATCACGGCAACACTGTTTTCCGTAATATTGTTTTTAATTGCATCAATATCATTAAATGTAACATATTTAAAGCCGGGCAATATTGGTTTAAAGTCCTTCCACAAGTTAAATTGACCTGTAGCAGATAGACTGCCGAAAGTTCTACCGTGGAAAGAATCAATTGCAGTAATTATCTCGAACCTTCCTTTACCCCAAAGTCTTGCAAATTTGATGGCTGCTTCGTTTGCTTCTGTGCCCGAATTAGAGAAAAAGACATTGGAAAGGCCACTGTAACTGAATAATTTATTAGCTAATTCCTCTTGTAATTCTATTTCGAATAAATTACTCACGTGCCAATATTTATCCAGTTGTTCTCGAACGAATTCCTTAATCACAAGATTATTATGCCCGAAAGCATTCACTCCTATACCTGATAAAAAATCTGTATATTCTTTCCCGTCTTCATCATAAAGTTTTGTTCCAAAACCATGAGTAAAAGAAACGGGGAAACGTTTATATACATTCAGCAAATTGGACTTCTTTTTCGTTTCAGTATGATTTAACAATTTCAGTACCTCCGGTTACTCCGTCAAAATTCCAATCTTTTCCAATCCAAATCTTTTTAACACCGTTGTTTATCAATTCAACTGCGCTCAATAATTTAGGAATCATGCCGCCTGTAATTTCTCCGTCGGAAATGTGCATTCCTATTTCTTCCGTACTCATTACCTTTACGGTTATATCTTTAATGTGAACTCCATTCACATCGCTAAAATAATATACTTCTTCAGCATTTAATTCTCTTGCTATCAGCTCTACAAAATAGTCGGCATTCACATTTAGCAGATTACCATTATCATCCATACAAATGCTGGCAAAAACCGGAACAATATTTTTGTTAATCATATTTATTAGCCAATCCAATGTTCCATTTATGTATGGCTTACCAACGAATCCCAAGTTTTCGTCAACAATTTCAGCACGAAAAGAATTGCCGTCTATTCCGGAAATACCGAATGCATCAATACCTAACTTATTTAATTGAGCCACAATTAATTTATTTAAGTATCCGGCCTGAACTGCTGCAACAATAGGGATAACTTTATCTGTGGTTACACGCTGGCCATCAATAAATTCCGATTCTACACCAAGTTTTTTGCTCCATTCGGTTATCTGCTTCCCACCACCATGAATTAAAATAACTTTGCTACCGCTTTGCTGAACTGATTGAATAAGCTTCACAATATCGAAACCGGAACCGATTTCATTTAATTTTTTGCCGCTTAGTTTTATGATTGTAACTTTCATATCAAGTCCTGTAATATGCGTTAATTTTTATATAGTCTTCCGTAAAATCGGTAGTGAACCATTCGGTATTTTTTTCTCCGTTGTTCAAATCTATGGCAATGGTAAATTCTTTTTTAGAAAGGATAGATTTGGCTTTCTCTTCCGAGAATTTTGTATTATAACCTTTATCCAATACTTTCAACTGATCAAAATAAATTTCAGTTTGTTCTGGATCGAATTCTATGCCCGAATTACCTATTGCAGAAAGAATTCTTCCCCAATTTGCATCAGCACCTGCAATAGCGGTCTTAACCAAAGGGGAGTTTACCACGGCTTTTGCCGCTCTATTAGCCGAGTCGTAATCTCTTGCATTAATTATTTTGATTTTAACTAGCTTCGTTGCTCCTTCTCCGTCGGAAACAATTGCTTTAGCCATTTTTTTACATAAATCGAACAATGCATTTTTGAATAATGTTAAGTGTTTATTATTACTCGTAACATCAACTCCGCTTTTACCGTTTGCAAGAATGATGACCATATCATTTGTACTGGTTTCACCGTCAACCGATATTTTGTTGAATGTTTCATCCACTACTTCGCTAATTATTTCTTGCAAGGATGTTCTATCTATCAATGCATCAGTTGTTATAAATGCCAACATGGTTGCCATATTCGGCATTATCATGCCGCTTCCTTTGCATATCCCACCAATGGAAACAGACTTTCTATCGTCTAAATTTATTTTTAAGGCAAAATGTTTTTCAAACTTGTCGGTAGTCATTATAGCTTTTGCTGCTTCAATACCACCGCTTTCACTTAATGACATTGGCAGTTCTTCTATTCCTTTTAACAGAATATCCATATTTAATTGCTGTCCAATTACTCCGGTTGAACTTACCAGAACTTCATCTTCCTTTAACTTAAATATCTGGGATAATTTATTTACTGTCCTTAAAACATTTAAATAGCCTTGTTTTCCGGTAGCTGCATTTGCATTGCCTGAGTTGATCAATACAGCTCTTACTTGTTTTCCGGATTTAATTATTTCCTGTGAATATACAAGCGGAGCGGCTTTTACTTTATTCAGTGTGAAAGTACCGGCCGCAGAACAGGGCGAATCGGATAGAATAAAAGCCAAATCTTTTTTGCGCTTTTTCAATCCGCAATGAATTCCGGCAGCCTTAAAGCCTTGTACATCGGTAATTGAACCGTTTTCAAAGTATTCTATCCTTTCCATAATTTCCTCAAATTTTTATTAGTCCTTCTGACTCGTTGAAACCAAAATATTTATTCATATTTTGAACTGCTTGTCCTGATGCGCCTTTAATTAAATTGTCGATTGCAGCATTAATTACAATTTTATTTTCTCTTGCACTCACACTAATGTCACAATAATTTGTACCAATCACATTTTTCATCTTTGGTGGATTTTCTTTAACTCTAACAAAAGGGGAGTTTTGATAATAACTTCCATATACATTTTTTAATTCTTTGTCATCAACCGCTTCTTCGGTAAAAACAACAGTAGTTGCATAAATACCTGCAAAGACGGGCATCAGATGAGGGACAAATGAATAGTCTGTGTTAATGCCTGTTTTTTTCAAATAGTTATTTATTTCAGGTTCATGTTGATGGTTATTCACCTTATAAGCATAAATATTATTGTCCAATTCGGGAAAAAGGAAATCTTCTTTTAATTTATTACCGGCCCCACTAACTCCGGAATATGCTACCGTAGAGATGCCGTAAATTTCTGTATGTCTCAATTTAGTCAGAGGAAGCATGCTTAATAAAGAGGCAGTGGAATAACATCCGGGATTGGAAATTATTTTTTTATTTTTATCAATATCAGAAATATCTGCCAAGGAATATTTAGCATTATCAAGTAATTCCGGCGCAAGATGTTTGGTGTTATACCATTTTTCATAAACTCTTACATCTTCGAATCTGAAATCTCCGCTTAAATCAATAAATAATTGTTTCTCGTTGAAAAATTCATTTATGAATTTCATAGATTTACCATGAGGCAGCGCCGTGAATATTACATCATGCTTTGAAATTGAATCGTCTATTTCATGGATAAGTACATCATCGCAAAAGTTTAATAAATCGGGATGTACTTGAGCTAAATATTTATTTGCAGAGGAATCTCCATATAGCACAAGTTCTTTTACTTGTCCATGATTGCTTAATATTCTTGTTAAATATTTTCCGGTGTACCCGGAACTCCCTATAATTCCTACTGAAATCATTTTTCCTTTTAATTTTTTGGTTAATATTTTGTTTAGGGCGAGTTTTTATAGTCGCGGTCGGCGAGGTCGGATTCGATAGTAAGGTAATATGTTCTTTTTCATATTTAACATGAATCTTAAAATTTTGAATGTAATTATATTGAATAGATTTATTTACCACAATTCAAAAATAAGAAATTATACGTTATAACGGATAATATATTATATATATACATATACT
>CAZULK010000086.1:0-11567 GCA_964621225.1 uncultured Melioribacteraceae bacterium
CAGATGATAAAGGGGATGGGGTGGAAATATTAAAAATTTGGTGAGGATAAAAGAATTAATAAATCCCACCGGGGAAGGCATTCTCCCCCGGTAGATAAGAATTATTTCATCAACATCATCTTTTTCGCTTCAACGAAGTTGCCGGTCGTTATTTTATAGATATAGGCTCCACTGGATAATTCGGAGGCATCAAATTTTACTTCGTAATTACCCGGTGATTGTTTTTCGTTTACTAAAGTAGCTACTTCCCTACCTAATACATCGTAAATTTTTAATACGACTAATTGGCTCGATATCCCTTTGGAACCATTCACAATTTGAGGGATTGAATATTTAATCGTTGTAGTCGGATTAAAGGGATTAGGATAATTCTGCTCTAAATTGAATTCCGTCGGTAAAGATTCTGAAATTGCTTTTACGGATGTTACGGTTATATCGCCATTGATTGCAAGACCGTTTACCCTTAAGAATCCGGTAGAACCAACATCAAACGATGTTCCGGTAATTGGATCTATGGAAGCAAGTTTACTGCTGGAACCATAAACTGCATACAGATCGCCACTGTTGTCGAATGAAAGAGCAAACGGATATAAATTCACATCGGAAACTTCCTCTTCCGTACCGGAATTAGGATCAATTTTATACAGTTTTCCGCTATTCAATCCTGTTCTGGAAAACATCCACATTTGATTATCCACGGGATTTGTTGCCACTACTGTAGGTATCTTAGTCAAAGTGGACACCAAAGTATGATCCCCGTTTAATGATAATTTATATACTTTGCGATCATTAGTAAATCCGTATAAATCCCCTGTACCATCATGGGCTATTGCCAAAAATGAAACCGGAAATTCTGCGACAAGATGAGCATCACCCGCTAATGAATTGATCACGACTATTTTTGAATTATCCAATGATTTTATCAATCCATAGATAAATTTAGTTGCCGGATCAATAGTCAAAGAGATAACACCGGGGAAACCTAACTCACCAATTTCTGTCCCAGCTCCGTCGCCTTCATTTAACGACAATAATTTTCCGGAAACATTTAATGGTGCCGTGGAAGCATAAAGTATATTTTCCACTGCCGAGTTTATTTCAAATCCGATTGCATGAAGTGGAATAACAATTTCAGGATCATCCGGATCATTGCTACTGATTTTTAATGAATCAAAAATTTCCTCTGCTAAAGTAGGAATAAAACTTAAATCAATGATCAAAGAATCAAATGCATTCAATGATGCAGGCAGAGATTTGTTCAATGCCATTCCGAATACATCTGTCCGGTTAAGAGCAACATTATTAATATCCAAAGTTTGCGACCCGAAATTCCGGATCACCAATTTATGTGAAACTGTGTCTTTACCTATTTCAACTTCGCCAAAGTCAATATTTTTTTCTTCGGCAAAAACAAACGGAACTGCAAAGGGTTCGAAACGGGCTCCGGTAACCCATGTTCCCCAATTGTTGGTATGATGAACGAATTCAGTATAAAACCACACCGAGTTTGTATCGGCGGGGTCTAGCCAAGCTCCGTTGTAATCCCCCCATCTGTTTCTCGTGCCGCCAAAAGTCACAACATAATTCCCTTTACCAGGTTGCATTTCGAAACTTCCGGTAGGAATTTCACTTCCGGCGGGCAGAATTGTAAAATAAGCACCCGCATAACCCGTCTTGGAAGACCTACTGTAAGTTATGAATACGTTATCGTTTCCGTCAACGGCCAATGCAGGATATGAATGATAATGCTGAGGAGCACCCATTACAAAATCCGTTTCCGGGGTATTTGTAGAAAGATCAATTTTGAGAAACCTCACACCTGAGTATGCCCCGTTATTCACTACTCTTGTTGCATGAACAAGATACAACTTTCCGTTTTTGTAAACGGGTTCATTCCTTAAACCAAATCCGCCACCGTCAATATTCGGTGATCCTCCTCCAAGTTGATCCATATCCGGGGGTTGGGAATAACCCGTTACAGATATTTTTGCAACATCCAACTGAGGAGTGGATTTAATACCGGTTAAGGAATAAACAGCAAAATTGGTTCCTATTGTAAAAGGTGAATGAGATACAAAATAATAAGTATCCGACTTTGAATACATACGCACAGGACGAAGCCCGAATGCTGCAGTAGTAGATCCCGGATATTTGATATTCCAAATATCGGTAAAGTTTACTTGGCCGGCACTTTGAGTATAAATTTGATCTTTCAAAATAATTCGTAATTTGGTATTACTGTAACCTCCGGAGAAGAAAAACTGGTTGCTGGTTAAGTAGATTGCTTTATCATCGAAACCTACACCTTGGTAATCTCCCCAACTCCCGTTTGGTGTTGAACCATCTACATTCGAAGGCAGAGCCCAGTTGTACCACGTGCCGGTTGGGTCATCATCATCGGAAACAGAAAGTAAATAATAACCTTCGCTGGCATTTTCATTAATATGAAGCCATACCATCACCCATCTTCCGGCATAATGATCATAAATAACTTTTGGATCGAAAGGCGAAGCTCCCGGTATAAGCTTGGAATACCATTGTCCCGCACTTATGGATTTAATCTCGTTGCCTTCCTTATCGGTAATCTTAAAATTACTATTGACTGTTATAATTATATGATTAGGTCCAACGGCAATATATGGATCCGGAGGAATAGAATTAGCTTGATTATATCCTTCAAATTCCTTGAATACAATTACACTGTCATCAACCCCTTGAATTTTTCCATAATTTGGATCAAGTATAAAATTTGATCCTTCCCGGGGAGCATTATTCAACATAGCAAGCGGAGTAGGAAGCAATTCCGGTTTGCTATGATTGATTAATCTCAGTGATTGATTTGGAGTAAAAATATTTCCCGTAAATTCATCCGTCGAAATTACTTTCCCAGTATCAATAGATCCGGATGCAGGACCTGAATAGGATGCCTGAGCATAAACCGAAAGTGTTAAAGCCAGTAAGACTAGAAACAGATATTTTGTTATTTTCATTTCCTCTCCAATAGTTTAAAAATAAATTTTATATAGATTTCCCTTTGCTTTGAATGCAACTAATTAATAAAAATTCCGGGGAATATAATGCTCGTTCACCTACTCTATAATTACAGTTGCATTTTTAGGCAAATCGGGCGTGATAATATTTTTATTTGCGGAAACTAATTCTATTTTAGTGAATTCCACCAAAGCGTTGCCCTTTCTTTTTCCCCTAAAATTCAACTTCACAAGAGACCCCGAACCACTCAATCCCTTTTGATTTCCATTCTTTGTTAAGAATCCGCTGTACAACTCTAATTTACCTGTATTATTTACTGTATTCAGCACAGCCGATCCCGGACTTGAAAGCTCTGCCGGTAAAAGAACCTGGGTAAACTCTCTTCTTTCAACGAAAGGACTCTTCTGAGCGCTAACCAATTCCAATCTACTCTTATCGAATACTACAACAACACGCATTGCAGTTAAACTGTCTATATTTTCTGTCCAAATGGATATCGAAGCTGTATCGCCTAGCTTTATATTAGTTTCTTTTTTATAGAACATTAATGTTTTTCCGGTAATGGCGTTCACTTCAAACTTTCTTGAAGTCGATTGCAAAAGTTCTCCGCTTTTACCCCAAACTTTGAAAATATAAACGCCTTCATCAAGATTGGAAAAATAAACTTCGTTTGTTACATCCCATGCAGTTGTATCTACGTAAGTTGTATCGACATTATCTTCATCAAGAATCAAAAGTGTATATTGAAATAGATAATCGTTACTGCTTCCTCTCCACTTAAAGTAAACTTCGTCCACGTTAAGAACTTGATTTTCGTTCGGTCCTTCAATTATTTCAATAAATGGCGGAGGACTGTCAATTAAACTTGGCGATTCGCAAGAGATAAAGAAATATTGCCCAATAAATATTAGTGAAAATATTATCAGTAATTTAATTTGAGCTTTCATTTTAAATCCTTTTACCATTTATTTTAATAGTACCAGTTTTTTAGTGGATACAAATTTATTTGCTACAAATCGATATATATATACACCGGAAGCTAATCCACCATTAATTTTGGATGCATCCAATAAATATCTGTATGAACCTTCTTTGCGAATATCGTTTATCAACGTCGCGACTTTCTGACCTAAAATATTATAGAGAACCAAGTGGACTCTACCGGGTTCCGGCAAATCAAATTCTATCGTCGTTGTCGGGTTGAACGGATTCGGATAATTCTGTGATAAATTGTAATCCTTAGGAATTTCCGTCATCGAGTAAACTATCGTTTTACTCAATGAAGTTTCAGATTTATCGTTAATTCCTTTAAGTTCAAGTATTAACGAATCCTTCGGATTAAATTTATCAAGATTGGAATTTACACTTGCACTCAGTGTAAAATCACCATTCAATTTACCTTTCAATTTAGCAAAATCACAATAAATGATTCCTCTTGCGCTGTCGGTGTAAATCAGATTGATATCCTCGTCAGAAATCGATTTACCATTCAGATATACCGAATCTATGTCGAATACTGAATTATCATATTTAAGAGTAGCCGAAAACGCTTTCAAATCATTCTTGTCGAAATGAATCGGGAATTCAAATTTCTTTTCACCCCTTCTGAATCTTATCTCTTTTCTCTCGTCGGCTTGAACGGAATTGTTACCAGCAATTTTCGGTAGAGAAACATTAATCTTGTCATAATACCATTGATCCACAAAGGTGAGTAAATCGTTTATATCCAATTCAAAATTACCATTTACTTCAACGTAAGGAATTTCTCCGTCATATGGATATAGATCAGCACCGTAAATTGAATCCGGGGATGACCATGATTTTACAAAGCCGGTTAGATCCACTACATCGATCGATTTGTCGCCGTTAAAATCGACCAAATTGAGTGTGGTGAATGTATGCTGATATGTAGTTGAATTACCCAACGCATCCGAAACGATTATATCGAAATCATATTTAGTTGCGGTTTTCAAATTGCGCAATACCATCGAATCTCTTGTTGTTGCTGCCCCGTTTATGGAAGCATCGCTAGAAACAAAGCTCACTGTTACAGGCATACTGGAATCGATAGCTGCAGTCCATTTTGCAACCGCTTTATCCCATCCTTCCGTAAATACTTTTTGTGTGATTACGAAAGTATTATCATCATAAATTGGTGCTTTGTTGTCAATTCTTACACTGTCTAACGGAACTTCATAACTTACATTAAAATCACTTTGATAAAGCACTTTGATATCGATGTACCCTTCGAAATTATCGATGAATGCTTTCGAATTCCATTTTAAGGTATCTTCAATTACGGGACCTGTAAATTCACTTTGTGATATTGTTAAACCGGAACCGCCGGGTGAATAGGAATTGTTATTGCTAAATTTCCATTGCAATCCGGTGACCGTCAATTTTTCTCCGGGAGTATCAAAACTCCATGTAAATCTTACAGTTCCGCCTTGATATCCTTCCCTTGCTCTAACAACCGGTGAAGGACCGATTACAAATTCCGTTTTGCTTGTATCTGCAATAGATGCATCCCTGTAATCCCGAACAATAATTCTGGCTTTGCTGGTTGTGATACCTGAAGGAATTGTCCAAGAATAGGGATTATCTGCTGTAGCAGAAATCGGTCCGGCTATCGGGATTGGCGCAGCACCGTCACCCAGATCAACAAATATTCTTACAGAATCGAGTTTTTCCGAATTCCAAGTGATTTGATGTGTCGATCCGGTATTCCATGCCTCCCTACTGGTTGGTGAAGTAACTTCGAGGCGAACAATACTGAAATATGATGTACTTGTATCTTTAATATTTTGATAATCAGAAGAAACAACTCTTACTTTCGCTTTATCCGAAGAGAAGACCACACCATCTTCCAGCGTCCAACCATATGTTCCTCCGCCTGAAGATGAATTCTGGAATCCTGCATTCTGTATATTTTGCCAGTCTGCATCATTTCCGGTCAAATTATATTGAAGAATCACTTGATCTATATAATCACTCTTCCATTCAATATTATACTTTTTACCTATCTGCCAACGTTCACCGCCATCGGGTGTAACAAGTTGAATTCTGCTGATAATAAACGTAGAATCACTCTCGTCATAAATTTCAGGATGATCCGGATCATAAATCTTCATTGATACTGCAGGATCAGGATCAATGTTGATATTCCAAGTGTATTTCAAATCCGCTGCATTAACCGGATTTGCATTTAAAGGCACTCCGTAAGTAGGATCGCCCGAACCTTTTACAGCAAGGTTTAACGTACTTATTGTTCCGGAAGAAGCAATCCATTCAACATCGTATTGTGTACCGATCTGTTCGCCCGTTCCTCCGTTAGGATTAAGTAATCTTAAATAACTAACTGTAATTGGTTTGTCTACAGTATCACCAACATCGGGATAATTTAAATCGTAAACTCTTATTTTGTAATTAGTGCCTGCGTCACTTAATCCGAGCGATTCTATTTCACCCCAGATATATGAAGTTTCGGTTCCGGAGGCAATTGTAATATTTTCCCATTTAACCGGACTGGCAGTATAATCTTTGGTGTATTCCAATCTGATATTATCTACAAATTGTCTTTCCAATTTAATTGTATAATCGCGTTTAACTCCGGCTTGCATATACTCCCCACCAACCGGTGATGTAATACGCAACCTTGCTATTGTGAATGCCGAAGTATTTGTATCCAACAATGAAGTATTATTTACGTCTCTTATTCTCAGATAACAATCATTTGATGGAGTTTGAGGAACAACCCAATCGTAAGTTGTATCGGCTTTGGTTATGACTATCGGAGTCCAACTATTTCCTTTTGCAATTTTATATGATAATTCAACAAACTTGATATTGGAAGAAGCTGACCATTGTATTTTGTAGTTTGAATTTTCTCTTATCTTTTCACTGTTCTTCAAAGAGAGTAATTGCAAACTACCAACTCTGAATACGGCATCGGAAGTATCTGCAACATTCGGATATTGGACATCACTAATCTCAATTTTTGCTGAATCTGAAACCAAAGTTACCGGGATATTCCAATCGAATCCTCCCGCGCTCGCTACAGTTGTTGGTGCAACTACGCTCCAACCCGATTCGGGTGTATACAACCTGATTTTAAGTCTCGAAATATTACTGCTGGCAGTCCATTGAATTTTTGAGGTTGCTCCGCTGCTTAAGAATTCCCCACCGTTCGGTGATGTTACATTTAGAATACTGATTGAGAAGAAATCAGTAACGGAATACAATTTTCTACCCGATTCCGAATCGTAAATTATTACCTTTATACTATCCGTTGAAACGGAAGGTAAATTAGTCCAGCTATATGTTTGTGCAGTGGCAAGTTGATTAGTTGCTATCGGAATAGTATCTGTGCCCATTATGTAATAAAGATCTACTCCGGCAATGGATGAACTTGCCTGCCAATTTATATTCGCAGATAAACCGGACCTGTATCTTTCACCTTGAGACGGTGATGTCAATTTCAACCAACCTACCTTGAATACTGCATCACTTACATCTGTATTGGAATTATCCGAAAAATCTGTAATTCTGACCAAACCTTGGGTTGTGCTCATGTCCGAAGGTATTGTCCATTGATATGCTCCATTAGAAGCATTGTATGGTGATACAAGTGTATTCCATGTTGAACCATTATCCGTACTGTATTCAATAGTAATTGAGGTAACAAAACCTGCATCCCAAGTAATCGGGACAGTATTACCGGCAATTAAATATTCACCGCCGTTTGGTGAAGTTAAAGTCAGTGAAGGAATATAAATTGTAAATTTGGCTGTAGTATCTACAATATCGCTATTTGCTATGTCATTCACTTTAATCATGCAATTCGAAGATGAAATAGTTGAAGGAATACTCCAACTATAAGTTGCAGGTGTTGCCGGAACCACCGCCGGTGTAACCGGATTCCATGTAGTTCCTGCATCAGTGGAAAATTCTATCCTTACAGAATCAATCTGCGGACTGGCAGTCCAGGTTATCTGTTGAGTCGTACCAGCCATCCAATTAGTCGAACTATCCGGTGCTGTGATTCTCAAAGTGCGAATTGAAAATCTGTCGGTCGTATCAGCTATCTGATATGAAGAACCTTCGTCACTAATAATTATTCTTGCGGAATCGGTTGTAATATCTTTCGTAACTGTCCATGAATAAGAAGTAGTATCACCCACAGTTGCAATACTGGTTTTTGTATTATTCGATTCGTTAAGCAGTTCAAGTTTTAATGAAGTGACACTATTTGATTTGGTCCAAGTTACCGGGACCACTTTGCCCGCGTGCAATATTTCACCGGCTGTAGGCGTTACTGCGGTAATCCATCCAATTTTAAATACCTCCGGCGAAACGGCATCAATAGAATCACCTTCGAGAGCGCTTATATATATTTTGGCTTTATCGGAAGCGATATTCTGCGAGATAGTCCAATCATAAGAACCAGTAGAAGCAGGTAATGCATTAGCTCCGGGAATAGTAGTAAATGTTGTTCCATCCAATGTATATTGGATTTTAATATTATTTATAGTACTGCTGGCATTCCATTTAATTTTTTGAGTTGTTCCGGATGTCCAGAATTCTCCTCCCAAAGGTGCAAGTAATTGAAGTTTACTGATTTTGAAAGTACTGGCACTTACGTCTGAAAGAGTAGGATTATTAGCATCGGTTACTCTAACCAGGGCTTGAGAAGTAGTGGTATCCGGCAATAGCCAATTATATGTACCGCCGGAAGCAGGATACGAATTTTCTAGTAGTGTCCAATTTGCCCCGTTGTCCAAAGAGTATTCAATTTTTACAGTATTCAACCATAAGCCCGACCATTTAATTTGACGGATATCTTTGGCCTGGTAATGTTCTCCGCCATTCGGTGATACTAACGAAATTGTTGGAGTATAAATAGTAAAGGAATTACTTGTAGCTGCAACTGCTGCGTTGTCCAAATCCCTTAATCTGATTTTAGCATTGGAGCTAGTATCGTTTGTAACAGTCCATGAATAAGATAACTGTGATGCATTCACTGTATCAACTTTAACCCAAGTGGTTCCGCCATTGATGGAATACTCTATTATTACTTTGTTGAGATTACAAAAATCCCAGCTGATGGTTTGAGTGGAACCGGCTTGCCAATTCTCTCCCCCACCCGGGGAGGCAATATCCAACTGTTTAATAGTGAAACTCGCATCACTCCGGTCGGTTGTGGAAGAGAACGCAAAATCTTTTACTCGCACGTAATTTGTCGAAGAACAATTCAATCCTGTTACATCCCAAGCATAAGTGCCCAAAGATGCATCGATTGGTTGCGAAGTAATTGCCGACCAATTTGTACCGTCATTTGAATATTCCAGCACAACTTGTGTAATATCGCTGCTGTTCACCCATGCAATATTATAAGTAGTACCGAGTTGTAAATCTTCTCCTCCGTTCGGAGCAGTAAGAGTAAGCAAACTGATGGTGAATACAGATGAACTGGTATCACTAATTTGATTGGATGAATTTACATCACTTACCCTTACCAGTGCCGAAGAGGAAGAAATGTTTGGTATATTCCAATTATAACTTCCCGAAGCAGCAGGATATGTCGATTCTATAGTTTGCCAGGATGATCCGTTATTTGTTGAATATTCAATCTTGATATTACTTACTATCGAGGAATTACTCCATTGGATTGTCTGCGTACTACCACCTTGCCAATGCTCTCCTCCATTTGGTGCAACGAGAGTTATTCCTCCTATTGTGAAAGGAAGATCACTACTGTCTGCAACGAATGAATTTAATGCATCATAAACTTTAATCAATGCATTTGTAGTCGATAGCGATGAGCTTACATTCCATGAATATTGTCCAGTAGTAGCATCGGTGGATGAAATTAAGGTGCTCCAACTGCTACCTCCGTCGGTGGAAAGATCAATTCCGACATTCGTAATTGAGTTGTCTGCAGTCCATTTAATTGTGTATTGAGACCCTGCTGGAACAAATTCTCCTCCATTAGGTTGAGTAACCATCAAACTTCTGGTAGATATTGTGAAAGCACCGCTGGTATCGGAAATATTATTCCAAACATCATCTCTCAACGATATTTTAACATTGGATGAATTTATTCCGGTTGGAACCTTCCATGAATATTGGGTTTGTGTACCCGGTACAGTTTTAATTAAGCTCCAGCTGGTTCCACCGTCTATTGAATATCTTATCTCAAGCGAATCGATATCCGAACTGTTATTCCATTTAATATTCAGAGTTGAACCCGCAATAAATGATTCACCGCCTACAGGTTCTGTAATATTCACATCAGATACTGTAAACCTTGCATCGAGTGTGTCGATAACCGAATTAGAACTTTTAATATCAACAATTTCTACAGAAAATGTTTTCGATGTTGTGTTCGGAATTGTCCAATTATAAGAAGCATCGGAAGCTTTTCTTCTGGAAATGAACTGCCAATTGGTACCTGATGATGCATAATAAAGGTCTACAGAATCCACATTTACCGTATTCGTCCATTGTATTGTTTGTATTGATCCAGCTAAATATTTTTGACCGGTTGCCGGAGCGGTTAATGTTACATCACTTATACGGAATGCTGATGCGCTAACATCGGAAAATGTACTATTATTCGGATCACTAACTCTTACCTTCACTGAATCGGAAGGTGCATTCGGAACAGTCCAATTATAAGTTCCCAAATTTGCAGCGACATTATTTGCAATTAAATTCCATGAACCGCCATCAACAGAGTATTCCAGTTTTACATTTGTAATACTTGTTACAGATTGCCACGTAATGGTTTGCGAAGAACCTATCTTGAAACTTTCTCCTCCGTTGGGAGAGGTTAATATTAACGCATCAATTATAAATACATTATCACTAACGTCGCTAATTGCAAGACTCGATTGTGCATCACTTACACGAATCAAACATTTATCTGAAGATACCGAAGAAGGTATTGCCCAATCATAACTTCCGTCAGCAGTTGTACTGTTAACTATTACGCTCCAGGACGAACCATTATCCGTAGATAGTTCAATCTTTACATTAGCCACGGAAGATGAGTTTGTCCATTGTATCGTATAAGTTTGTCCGGCGTTTAGCAATTCACCGTTATTTGGATAAACTACTTTTACATCTCCAACGGTGAAAGTCGCATTACTCATATCGGTAATTGTGTTTAATCCCGAATCGGTAATTCTTACTAAGTTTTGTGTAGATGACAATGCTGAAGGCACACTCCAGGTATAGCTGCCTGTAGACGCCGAATAATTACTTACTATATTATTCCATGTTGAACCGTTATCGGACGAATATTCCAGATCAACATTATTTACATAACTGCTTGACCAGGTTATATTTGAATTGGAGCCCGCTTGAATATATTCTCCTCCATTGGGAGATGTAATCTGTAATTTTGATATTGTAAAATCGGAACTTGTACTGGTGAAATTACCATTCGGTAAATCACTTACTCTAATCCTTGCTTTATTCGTTGCGGATCCTGATGGGATATTCCATGTATAACTACCATCGGAAGCAGGAGCACTTGAAACGATACTACTCCAGTTTACACCGCCGTCAATGCT
>CAZULK010000087.1:0-11272 GCA_964621225.1 uncultured Melioribacteraceae bacterium
GACCAACAGCTTGGAAGGCTGTGACTCTAGCCAACTGAGTTACTCCCGCTTAAAAACTTTCTCTCATCAGATTCGATTTCTCGAACCGGACGGCATTAATTCCCCGTCCACATCGGTATTAGCGTAACCCTTTAGCGGCGAAAATAAGAATAAGCCGGTAAAGAATAATTATTCATTCTTAAAAAGAACTGGTGGGGAGGGAGGGAATCGAACCCCCTCAGGCGTTGCCAACGGATTTACAGTCCGCCCCGACTCTCCAACTTCGGCGCCTCCCCGGCTTTCAAAATTTCAAATCAACAAAATTGATTTTTACAGAGCAACAAAAATAGATGTATTTTTTAATTTATGCAAGAGTTTTCCTTGAAAAAATTTTTTATCCCATATTTGCTTCTTCAAAGTATTCCCCGGAAATTTTCACTTAAATTTATATTCAACACTTGAATCCAGTAAATAAAAATGAACTTAAAAAACTTATTTATCTGGGGAATTATCTATACGGGGAGTGAAAAGATAAGGGAAATATTATAAAAATAAAATCATCCTTCCCCCCTAAGAGGAAGGATGATAAAAAAAAATTAACGACCTAATTCATCGAGTTTGTCTTTTTTAGCAAGGAGTTCTTCTTTGCTTTCGACATGATTAGGATCCGGAACACAGCAATCTACCGGACATACGGCAGCACATTGCGGTTCATCGTGGAAACCTTCGCATTCTGTACACTTATCTGGTACTATATAGAAAAATTCTTCTGAATAGAATCCGGTTGCTCCAGATGGTGCGGCATCATCAGCACCATATGATTGTCCGCCTAATTCCCAATCTGTTCCACCTTCGTAAATTGCGGTATTAGGACATTCCGGTTCGCAAGCACCACAATTGATGCATTCGTCTGTGATCATTATTGCCATAACATTTCTCCTTGTATTAACTAAGGTTTAATTTTATTTTAGGAAAACTTTCGTATCCGATTCCTACTTTATCATTAATCTGTTTCTTTACTTCCAAACTTAAAACATTTATATCAATAATTAAAGATTTCAAGTCAATTTTTCTGTGAAGAGGAGAAAATTTTTTCAGTTTCTCAATTCCTTTTTCTAATTGTGAATTTGCACCTCTCATATTCCCTGAAATTGCATGAAAGCAACCGACTGAAATTTGGACCATCCCTTGAAAGAATAATTTTTCTTCATTTTTGCACTCCATCCAAATATCCTCGAACACGTCATGCGCCTGAAAGAACTCATGGTCATTGAAAAGAGCAACACCTTTTAATAATTCATCTTGAAAATTCATCAACTACCATCCGCCACTGGCGCCACCTCCGCCAAATCCTCCGCCGCCACCGGAAAATCCGCCGAATCCGCCCCCGCCACCAAAACCACCACCGCGGGAACCGCCTCCAAATCCTCCCATACTCCCCAGAAAAAGTAAAGTACCAAGCCCTCCTCCTCTGCCACGGGAAAAGAGGATAAACAGTATAAACATGATAATATAGAAAATAAAACCGTTGCCTTTCTTCTTTTTGCCCGGCTCTTCTTTATTTTCGTTTACATATTCACCTTTAGTTGCGCTTATTATTGCATTCAATCCGGAAACAATGCCATTATAATAATCACCGGTTTTAAAATAAGGCGCGATTTCGTTTCTGATTATCGAACTTGCTAAAGCATCGGGTAAGGCTCCTTCAAGCCCGTATCCAACTTCGATCCTCATTTTTCTATCGTTTTTAGCCACAACCAGCAAAACACCGTTATCTTTTCCCTTCCGCCCAATTTTATTTTTTTCAGCAAGTTCGTTAGCAAAATATTCGATGGGATATCCTTCCAAGGTATTGACAATAACAAAAACTATTTGAGTGGAGGTTTCTCTGTCGAAATTGTACAAAGCCTTGTTTAATCTGCTTAATTGAGCTGAGGTAAGCGTTCCGGTAAAATCGTTGGCGTAATTTTTAACAACCGGAATATCGGGCTGGGCCGAAATTCCGGTTAAAAACATAAAAAATAGTATAAATAGTTTTTTGATCAACTTTTACCTAAAATTTAACTTTCGGTGCATTTTCGCTACCGGCTGCAGCTTGGAAATAAGCTTTTGCCGTGAATCCACCAAAACCGGCAACAAAGTTTGCAGGGAATTTTCTGATTGCAGTGTTATATTCCTGCACAATTTTATTGAACTTTCTCCTTTCGACGGAAATTCTATTCTCCGTTCCCTCCAACTGTGCTTGTAATTGAAGGAAATTTTCGTTGGCTTTCAGTTGAGGATAATTTTCAACTGCAACCAATAATCTTGATAATGCACCGCTTAAATTGTCCTGGGCTTTTTGAAATTGGGCAAATGCATTAGGATCACTCAACATTTGTGGAGTTATATTAATTTGTCCTACTTTCGCCCTTGCTTCAGTAACGGCAGTATATGTTTCTTTTTCGAAATTTGCCACACCTTTAACTGTTTCAACCAGATTGGGAATTAAATCCGCTCTTCGTTGATATTGATTTTCGACCTGACTCCAGGCTTCAGTCACTTTTTCGTCTAAAGTCACCAGTTTATTGTAAGTGCCAACAAAGGACATCACAATAAAAATCAGAACTACGACAACACCAATTCCAATTATTGTTCCCCTTTTCATCCAAAGTCTCCTTTCCTAATTTGTTAAACTTCTTGTCGGCGCAGGAACTCTTCCTCCCCTTCTCACGAATGCAGAGGAATCCAATTGCCTTACATCCATAATAGGAGCTTTTCCTAATAATCCGCCATAATCGACGTAATCGCCAACATCTTTACCAACGGCAGGAATAATTCTCACCGCTGTTGTTTTATCGTTAATAATCCCAATGGCACTCTCGTCTGCAATAATTCCGGCAATAGTTTCCGCAGGTGTTTTACCCGGTATTGCTATCATATCCAGCCCGACTGAACAGACAGAAGTCATAGCTTCTAATTTTTCCAGAGAAAGATTTCCTGCTTCAACCGCTCTAATCATTGCCATATCTTCACTTACCGGAATAAACGCACCACTCATTCCCCCAACGGAGGTAGAAGCCATCAAACCGGCTTTTTTAACGGAATCGTTCAACATTGCCAATGCTGCTGTTGTTCCCGGAGCACCAACATCTTCCAGCCCCATAGCTTTCAAAATATCACCTACACTGTCCCCTTCCGCAGGAGTGGGAGCCAAAGAAATATCAACAATACCAAACGGAACATTATGCTTTTGAGCAACCATTCGTCCAAGCAATTCTCCCGCCCGGGTGATTTTAAAAATTGTTTTCTTTATTATTTCAGCCAGTTCATTCATATTGACCGAACCGGCTTTTTTAATTGCATCCAGCACTACACCGGGACCGCTAATTCCAACGTTCAAAGTAACTTCCGGCTCCGAAATTCCATGAAAAGCTCCGGCAACAAAGGGATTATCCTCAACGGCATTGGCAAAAACCACAAGCTTCGCACAACCAACCGAATCGTTGTCGGCTGTGAGTCTGGCGGTTTCTTTAATTGTTTCCGCCATCATCATTACGGCATCCATGTTTATACCGGCTTTAGTAGAGGCAACATTTACACTGGAAGTTACCCTTTTGGTAGAAGCTAAGGCTGTGGGAATCGATTTAATCAACTCCAATTCAGAATTGGCAAATCCTTTTTGAACCAACGCAGAATAACCGGCAAGGTAATCGATGCCTATTTCAGCTGCTGCTTTATCGAGCACCTCAGCAATCTGAACAAACTCCTCCCAATTAAGTGAGCCAAAGGGAATTGATACCGGAGTGACGGAAACCCTTTTATTTGCAATAGAAATTCCGAATTGGCGTTCAACTTCGTTGGCATATTTCACATGGTTTTTACCGTATTTTAATATTTTATCATAAATTTTTTGTTTGGTCACATCAATATTTCTATCCATACAATCGCGCAAACTGATACCCAAAGTAACCGTTCGAATATCAAAATGCTCGATTTCGGTCATTTTAATAGTTTCTAATATTTCTTCAAATTCGTAGGGCATATTTTCTCCGATTCATAAATTCTTAATTTAATAATACACGGCTGAACAAAAAGTATTCATTACAATCTGTGCATAAACTTGAATACATCCTCGTGTTGGAGGTAAATTTTAACTTTTAGCTTTTCGGCAACAGAGTTTAATTCTTCTTGCAAGGATTTCAAATCTTTCGAAGAATTTGTAATATCGATTATCATTATCATCGTGTAGAAATCACCCATCAATTTTTGAGAAATGTCCTGAATGTCACATTGAGCTTCGCTTAGCGCAGAGGTTATTCCTGCAACTATTCCTGGATGATTCATTCCGAATGAAGTCAAAATCACTCTTCCGGAATCCTCCGTGGGAGTAGCAGTTATTGGTTGTTCACTCATATTCTCGATTGCAGTAGAGACAACTCTTTTAACTTCTTCCGGGGTAGCATTTTTACCTAATTGTTCAATTGCTTGAAGCGTCAATTTCCTGATATCTTCTTCTGTTAATTTCACGGTTTTTTTCCTTTGTATTTTTCGTTCAAATATTTATATGCATTATTATAAATTTCTATGTTCTTTTCAACAGCAAATTTTTCCGCATTTTGAAAGTTACCTCTATAAAATCTAAACCACAACAAATTCCCTACAACTATTCCGTCAAAAATTCTTTCAGCAGTAAAAGCATTAATTGTTACATAACCCCAAACGGCATTCCATGCCAAGGACATGAGTCCGGATAAATATTCCCCGGTATAAAACTGGCCGGCACCCGGAATAAAATAAGATAATAGTTTTGCAGTTTGAACGTCGTATTCTTTCTCATTTGTTTCCTTACATATTTGAGCTAATTGCTCCTCACCTATTTCGTTGAATATATCCGCAGCTGCTTTCCATTCTCCGGCAAACATAAAATTCCATCCCATCCAATATTTCAATTCATTCTTTTTTTCCACGGAAAAATATTTCTTTTCCATTCGCCGGATTTGCTCTTTTGCCGAATTAAAATTTCTCTCCAATATTTTCGATTTCACCAACTCTATTTCCACTTTAAATATTTCATCCTTCCCGTTTGCAAATTGAAGTGCTTCTGCAAAATATTTTTTAGCATGAGATAATTTCATTCCCTTTTTATAACAATTTGCAATCTGAAGGTTAGTTTTGAATGAATACTTTCCGGACGTGTCGAAAAATTGTACTCTTTTGTACTCTGTGATTGCATCGAAATAATTTCCGGAGGCATAAACCGAATCGGCAATATTCATCAATTTATCGAGACCTTCCTGAGCAGAGGAAGTTGAAAGACTTAAAATCAAGATAATATAAATTAATGCTATTCTCATTTACAGAAATCCGGCTTTTCAGAATCAAAATAGTTTTCGGACTCAACGATTTTTTTTATTTCTCTTTGCAACAGCAAATCATATTCAGCATTATGCATTTGAGCAGATGCAACCGATCCATAAATATTGCCTGCATGGAAAATGGCAGTTAAGCCGGTAAACAACCACGCTCTAAAATTATGATCCGCTTTAAAGTTGTCGTAAGCTAAATATCCCAATACCGTAGTAAATAAGAACGCCGTTATTCCGTCGCCGTAGTCTCCGTTATAAATTTTTCCCAATCCGGGAACAATACCGGATAATATTCCCGCTGTTAATTGGTCTTTATAATCCGGATATTTTTTTCGCATGAATAGTTCTATCATTTTAGGACGCAAATCAGGTTGAAATGAATTTGCAAAACCGGTAGAATCGGGCAATCTATTCTCCCACAGCAGCATGGCGGACATATTCAAACTATTCAAAAAGTTTTTATCATAGGGAGTAAACCTGTTCGAAACAGTCTCTTCTTTCAATTTCGTGTAATCCCCGGAAATGAAAAGTGTTTTGAAATATTCTTTTCTACTACGGGCAGCAAAAGCTGAATTGAAAGATAAATTCGAAAAATAATCTTCTGCTTCGCTAAACCGCCCCATTTCTCTGAGTGCAAGCCCCATTTTGAAAAGCAGGGTATCATTATGCTCAAATTTTAAATATTGGCGATATTCATCAAACGCTCGCAGATAATCTTTTTGACAATAAAGATAATCCCCGAACTTCAATCTGTTTTGCGGCGAAAAAAAATTCTGAGAACTTTGTGAGTAGGAAAGATTGAAGAGTATAATAAGAAAAACCGGGACGGATTTAATCATGCGAATGATATTCAATATATTCTCTTCGTGTAATCTTTTCATTCAAAGTATATAAGCTAACGGGATCGTAGAACTTACCAAATTTAATAACTGAATAATGACGGGGATCTTTCAAAAAATTCGAATCCCTCGTAAATCTATCCGCAAACATAAGTATTCCCTGGAAAAAATTCGTCTTTTTTACCGACAAAACGAAGAAACGGGAACATGACGGATAAAAAGGACAATTGTCTCCGTCCAAATCGGATATAAAGAATGCGTAACCATTTCTTACGGTTGATAAAATTTCCATACCTATTGACGAGGAATCATTCAAATATGTTGAATGGTAAGGCGAATCGATTGTGTAATCGGGTTCGGTTCCCTCCCATCTGACCCAATCATTCTGTGCAAACACAACAGAAGTAATAAATAAAAGAAGGGCCGGAAATTTCATAATTCCAGCCCCAATTTTTTCATTTGATTCTTCAGTTGAAGGATCGAATATGTAGCATTCTTGCAAAGTTTAATTTTCCCGTCAATCAGAATATCTTTATCTTCTGCTATACCGACATTTCTCGGATTAACAGAATCTTTTATTTCCCGGTAGTCTTTGTGATTGAGAATATCATCCAATTCAATTACTCCGGATAAAGAATCTGAATATTCTACGTATAAATTATTCGGTTCTCTGAATTCAACTTCGACGGGATAGGCCATATTAATCCTTTAGTATTTGTCTTCCGATAATTATTCTTTGAATTTCCGATGTACCTTCGTAAATTTCTGTAATTTTGGCATCTCGGAGGTAGCGTTCAACCAAATATTCACGCACGTATCCGTAACCGCCATGAATTTGAATTGCTTCCAAAGCATTTTCAACAGCAACTTTCGAAGCGAACAGTTTTGCCATAGAAGCTTCTTTCACGTATTCTTTTCCGGCATCTTTCAATGCAGCAGCTTGGAAAGTAAGTAATTTGGCTGCTTCCAAATTTGTTGCCATATCAGCTAATTTGAATTGAATGGCTTGATGATTACAGATCTCGGTGCCAAAGGCTTTTCTTTCCTTTGAATATTTTAATGCGGCCTCGTAAGCGGCTTCGGCAATTCCGCATGCTTGAGATGCAATTCCATATCTTCCGCCGTTCAATGTATTCATTGCAAAATTAAAACCTTTGCCTACTTCCCAAAGAACGTTTTCATTCGGAACTTTTACATTATCAAAAAGAAGAGAACATGTATCGGATGATTTAATACCTAATTTATCTTCTTTTTTACCGTGAGTGAATCCTTCCCATCCTTTTTCAACCAAGAAAGCGGTAATTCCTTTATGTCTTTTGGCTGGATCGGTTTGAGCCATTACGATATAATAATCTGCAGATTGACCGTTGGTAATCCAATTTTTCATTCCGTTAAGAATCCAATAATCGCCGTCTTTAACCGCTGTGGTTTGTTGATGAGTTGCATCACTTCCGGCTTCCGGTTCCGATAGAGCAAACGCACCCAATTTTTCTCCTCTTGCAAGAGGTTTTAAATATTTTTCTTTAATAAAATCGGATCCCCATTTCTCCAATCCGAAGGTAACCAGTGAGTTGTTAACGGACATTATTACACCAACTGCTGCATCAACTTTGGAAATTTCCATCATTGCCAAACAGTAACTGACAGTATCCAATCCGGCGCCGTCATATTCTGGTGAAACCATCATTCCCATAAAACCTAATTCGCCAAGTTTTTTTACAATTTCTGTTGGAAATTCGCCGGTTTTGTCCCTTTCTACTGCTGATGGGGCAATTTCAGCTTCTGCAAATTCACGTGCAGTTTGCTGAATCATTAATTGTTCTTCTGTAAATTCAAAGTTCATTTTTTACTCCTCATAAATAGTCTACAAAAAGAAAATACTCGAATAGGAAACTATGAAAGATGAATAAAATTTCAAAATATCGGCATTGAATTGACGGCGTGAAATTCAATTTTGAAATTTTTCCCATAATTCTTTAATTATAATTACTTCATTCACATTAATAGCTTTATATTTATTTGCTCGCTAATTAATTGATTGTTAGTTTTGAACCGGAAAAATGAGTTATTGAATGAAAAAGATAGAAATAAAGAATTTTGATATAGATGAATTATCAAAATATTTGTTGAGCATTGGAGAGAAGAAATTCCGTGCGAAACAAATTTTTAATTGGCTGTATAACCATTTGGTCGATTCTTACGACGAGATGGAGAATATTCCCAAATCGCTTAGGGAAAAGTTATCCCGAAACAGTGAAATATATTCGCTGAAACAGACAGGGAAAAGTTTGTCTTCTTCCACCGGTACTACCAAGTTTTTATTCGAAACTTTAGACGGTCATAAGATAGAGTCGGTGTTCATTCCCGAAAGCAAAAGGAATACATTATGTATTTCCACCCAGGTTGGTTGTCCTTTGGACTGTAAATTCTGTGCCACAGGATTGATGGGTTACAAAAGAAATTTAACCACCGGAGAAATTGTAGATCAATATCTACTTGCCGCTAAAGAATATGGTAAGAAGACCATTACAAACATTGTTTACATGGGAATGGGCGAACCACTTCTTAATTATAAAAACACTATTAAAAGTCTGGAAATATTCACATCTGAATTGAATACAGGATTGAGCAGAAACAGGATAACGGTTTCCACGAGCGGTATTCCTCAAAGGATTAAAGATTTAGCCGATTCAAATGTACGCGTAAAATTAGCTCTGTCGCTTCATTCGTGTTTCGAAGATATCAGAAGCAAAATAATGCCGATAAATATTAAATATCCCTTAAAAGAAAATATCGAAGCTTTGGAATATTATTATCGTAAAACCAAAAAGAGAATTACTTACGAATATACAATGTTATCCGGAATCAATGACCGTCCGGAAGATGTGAAAGCATTAACCAAGTTATTGAGAAGACTACCCAGTAAACTAAACATTATTCCCTTCAATTCAATAGCCCACATGGCGCCGGACGGAATTTCGAAAACCTTGCAACCGACTCCTATCGAAGAAATTCATAAGTTTGCCGATGCATTAAGAGAAAACAATATAACTGTTATGATAAGAGATACTCAAGGTGACGATATTGCGGCGGCTTGCGGACAATTGGCAAACAGCGAGGCTGCGTTATGAGTTGGATTTATATTTTCATAGCCTCTATTTTCGAAATAAGTTGGGCTGTTGGTTTAAAATACTCCGACGGTTTTACTCAGCTGAAAGCCAGTATATTTACCGTAATTACCATGATTCTTAGCTATGTGTTTTTATCACTGGGTGTAAAAGAACTTCCCGTAGGAACAGCTTATGCGGTTTGGACCGGAATAGGTGCCGTTGGAACGGCAATCTATGGAATTTTATTCTTCGACGAACCCAAAGACCTTATAAGATTATTTTTTATATTTTTAATCATTGTCGGAATAATTGGTTTGAAAATCACCTCCAAATCTTGATTCAAATCACATAATTAAGATATCTTGTCACGTTTTGTCGTTTAATTTATCTAATCTCTTAAAAACGGAGAATGATATGTACGAAATTATAATAATTGGTGCAGGCCCTGCAGGAATAAGCATGGCAAGCGAAGCAGTAGAAGCCGGGATAGATAGCGAAAAAATACTCTTGCTTGAAAAAGCCCACGAACATTCTTTTACTATCAAAAAATATTATCCCGAGAACAAATTGGTAACGGCAAACTTCAAGGGTTTTAAGGCCGAATGTACCGGAACGATGTGCTTGATCGATTCAACCAAACAAGAGACTATTTCTTATTTGGATAAAACTATAGCCGATAAAAATTTGACTGTACATTATAACGAAACGGTATATAAAATTGACAAGGACGAAGACGGAATATTTACAATATTCACCGACAAAGACCAATACCGTTCAAAAGTTGTTACAATTGCTGTTGGAATTTTAGGAAAACCGAATAAACCTGATTACAAGATACCTGCTTCCCTCAAAAATAAAGTGTTATTCGACGTAACTTCGGAAGATATTGAAAACAGTAATGTTTTGGTTGTTGGCGGAGGGGATTCGGCTTCCGAATATGCTCAATACTTAAAAGAAAGAGGTAATAATGTAACCTTGAGTTACAGGCGCGATAAATTCACCAGAATGAATCATATAAATCAAGAAAGCATTATGGCGCTTCACGAAAGAGGTGAAGTGGAGATATTATTCTCATCCAACGTCAAAGAGATAATTGATAAGGACGGGAAACCCGAAGTTGTTTTTGCCGAAGATGATTTGGGCAATAGAGTCTTCGATTATGTTATTTTAGCCTTGGGTGGAACCACACCTGAAAATTTCCTCAAACTGATCGGGATAGAGTTTAACGGACCGGATCCCGTTCTGAAAGAAGGGTATGAAACCAACATACCCGGATTATTCTTGTTAGGAGATCTTACTGCAGGCAAGAAAGGCGGTTCGATTATTTGGGCATTTAATTCTGCCAATACTGCAATGAGAAAAATTTGCGATGATCATCTAAATTGCAAAATTGATTTTGGCAGTAAAAATTGACCTTAATTTGAGCTAATATCTTTTTATATTTGCCTAAATAATAATAGGCTTAAAAATGAAATTAAAAGTTATATCAATTTTTGTACTATTTACAATCTTACTGTCGGGAAGAAATATGAGTAACGATAAGAAATATAAAACGGCAACATTTGCTTCGGGGTGCTTTTGGTGTACCGAAGCGGTATTCGAAAGGATTGAAGGAGTGGTAAAGGTAATATCCGGTTATACCGGAGGGCACACTCCAAACCCGAGTTACGAAGATGTCTGTACTGGAACAACCGGACATGCAGAAGCAATTCAATTACAATACGATCCCGATAAAATTTCTTACGTGAAACTACTTGAAGTTTTCTTTTCCACCCACGACCCGACAACATTAAACAGGCAAGGCGCAGATGTCGGCACTCAATACAGATCGGCAATTTTCTACCATTCCGAAGATCAGAAAAAAGCTGCCGAAGAGGTTATAGCAAAACTTACCGAAGAAAAAATATTTCCCGATCCGATTGTAACGGAGGTAAAACCTGCATCAACATTTTACGAAGCAGAACTTTATCATCAAAACTACTACGACAATAATAAA
>CAZULK010000088.1:0-11114 GCA_964621225.1 uncultured Melioribacteraceae bacterium
CGAAGGAAGTTTCATGATAGATAATTGGACTAAAATAGGATTTGTAGCAGGTCACGGAAATTCAAACTCGCCGCATTCCTATTTTTATCTTGATGATTTATTGGATGCACAATTCATTAATTATAATTATCCTCTCTATTACAGATTAAAGCAAATTGATTTCGATGGTAATTGGGAATACTCCGGTGTAAAGTCTATTAAACTTCAACCTCCGACCGAGATAGCACTCGATCAAAACTATCCTAATCCTTTTAATCCTGAAACGATTATTGAATATACCATTCCTGGAAATAGTAAGGATAAAATTGATGTCCGGCTTACTGTGTATGATGATTTGGGGAGGGAAGTGGTTACCCTTTATGAAGGAATTAAACAGCCGGGTAAATATTCTGCTAAATTCAACGGTAGCGAGTTGCCTTCCGGAATATATTTCTATACATTGCGAGCGGGTGAGATGCATTTAACGCGCAAGATGATTCTGATTAAATAAATTCAATTTTTGAAATTTATTCTAAATCCCGAACCAGAATTATTCCAAAAAAAATATAAAACCGGTTGACAAATAATTGAAAAATTTTTAATTTTCGTGTGCGCATAATTACAAAGGTGTGCAAAAGTTGAAAAAGTGAAAAATTGATTAAAAAAGTTCTTTTTTTATTTATAAGTTTCTCATACAAAGCGTTCCTTTAGGGGGTGAAAGTCCCCCGCTTTCAATTCAGTGTTTTACCCGTCACTATTGAAAG
The DNA here is from genome assembly GCA_964621225.1 of uncultured Melioribacteraceae bacterium. Lineage (GTDB taxonomy): Bacteria > Bacteroidota > Ignavibacteria > Ignavibacteriales > Melioribacteraceae > CAYNUJ01. The sequence continues at coordinate 744 of CAZULK010000088.1, forward strand.
CAATTTTACCCGATTGCTTGAATAGTTAGTTGTGTAACTTAAAAGCAATCGGGTCTTTTTTTAATTGTGTTATAACTATGGATAAACTCAATTATACCAAAGCAAAATTCCATTCAGCAACAGTTATTAATTCCGATTCGGTAATAGATTCGGAACGAACTGTTTCTCAATTCATTTCACATTTTGATGCCCAACCTGAAATTCTGGTAAAGGTACCGGGAAGAATCGAAATAATTGGGAATCACACTGATCATCAAAATGGAAAAGTAATTGCTTCCACTGTAAAATTGAGTTTATTTGCAGCAGCAAGAAAAAACAATAGCTCGATAGTATCAATTCATTCGGATGGATTCCCTACGTCTCTCATAGATTTATCTAAATTGAATGATACTGAGATTTGTAATTCCCTCCCCAAAGGTATTATAATTACTTTGAATAATTTGGGAATAAATATCGGTGGAGTAGATATTTATATCAATAGCAACATTCCTGCCGGCGGTGGTTTAAGCTCTTCCGCAGCGTTTGAATTAGCTGTAATTGAGATATTCAATTTATTATTCAACCTTAATCTAACACCTATTCAAAAATCTGTATTAGCAAAGGAAGCAGAAAATAATTTCATGGCGAAAGAATCCGGACTGATGGATCAACTTACTATAAGCAGCGGGGGAACAAACCTGTTGGATTTTTCCGATTCCGATCACCCGATTGTTGAAAAATTAAACATCTCGTTCATCACGAATGATTACGCATTTGTTTTAATCGATTCGCTAAGAAATCATCACGTTGATGTGGATGAATACAATAAAATAAAAAGCGAGATGTTAGGAATTGCGAAGACATTCGGCAAAATGAATTTGAGAATGTTAAGCAGAGATGATTTACTCGATAATTTATCTTCATTGTCTGCAATTCATGGGGACAGAGCAATACTTAGGGCATTGCATTATTTCGATGAGGTTGATAGAGTTGAAAAATTACATCAAGCCATTATTAAGGAAGATGCGGTAAGATTTCTCAAATTAATAAATGAATCGGGAAACTCATCTTTTAAGTGGCTTCAAAACATTAAAGCGCCGGGTAGAACTATTTCGCAAAAATTAAATTTGATCTTTTACTTTTGTGAGCAGTTTGTTAAAGATATTAATTCCGGTGCTGTTAGAATTCACGGAGGGGGATTCGGGGGAACCGTGCTCGTTGTAATTCCCAAATGGAAAGTTGAAGAATTTACAGAAAGAATTAAAAAACATATTCCTGCGGTTAAATTCTACATGGCGGATATAGATTCCGAAGGAATTAAAAACATAGATTTAGAATCTGAATTACAAATTGGTTAAATTTTAATGTTGAATTTTTAAGCAGATGGAATGAATAAAAAGACTACAATAAAAGACATAGCTAAAAGATTAAATATTCACCACAGCACCGTGTCGCGTGCATTAAGAAATGATCCTTTGGTAAAGGAATCCACCAGAGAGATGATAAAAGAAGTGGCAAAAGAGATGAATTACAAACCCAACTTTTTTGCCCGCAGTTTGAAAAATAAATTTTCAAAATTTATCGGTGTTATTGTTCCGGAAATTAAACATGATTTCTTTGCAAATGCTATTAGCGGAATAGAAGATTTTGCTTACGAAAGGGGTTATGTAATAACAATTTGTCAAAGTAACGAGGATCCCGAAAGGGAAGTGATGACAGCCAACGCACTTGCCTCATATGACATTGGGGGATTACTTGTTTCGGTTTCGCAGAATACAAAAGACGGAACCCATTTGAAAGAAATCTTAAATCAAGGAATTAAACTTGTAATGTTCGATAGAGTAATTGAAGATATCGAATGTTCAAAAGTTATTGTGGATGATTATAAAGGTGCGTTCGAAGCAACTAAATACTTAATTAAACAGGGCAGAAAAAGAATAGCTCATATAGGCGGAACAAAGGACCTATCAATTTCGGTGGAAAGATATCACGGGTATAAAGATGCTTTGAGAGAAGCTAAAATTAAATTTGATTCCGAATTAGTTTATTTTGGAGGTTTCCACGAGGAGAACGGAGCGGAAGGGATGCAATACCTGCTAGGTGCAGTTAAACCGCCGGATGCCGTATTCTGCGTTAACGATCCGACTGCTATAGGAGCTTACGAAGTTTTGAAAAAAAGGGGATTCAAAATTCCGGATGACGTTGCGGTTATTGGTTATTCAAATAGTCCGATTTCCGGATTGATTTCACCTTCGCTAACAACCGTGGATCAGCCTTCGTACGAATTGGGCAGACAAGCAGCAAAGTTATTGATTGAAGAAATTGAAAGCGGAGTGAAAAAAAACAAAATCAAAAAACTACCAGTCAAACTAGTGAAAAGGGAATCCGCCTAAATTTCTCTGAACCAATACTTAAGTTTTTCTTTAAGAAAACCGTCTTCGTCCTTATGTGAGTATTCATTTGTATGCGGATCGTAATGATAGTCAGCTTCCCATTCGTGTCCTTTATCTATAATTTCTTCTATGGCATTTAAAATGTACCTCACTTCGTCGTCTGTCATGGTCGGATGAAGCGATAATCTTACCCAACCGGGCTTTTCGGAAAGATCGCCTTTGTTAATTTTATCGGTTATTCTTTTGCTTCTGGTTGGATCAACATGAAGGAGGTAATGTCCGTATGTCCCGGCACATGAGCAACCGCCGCGAACTTGTATTCCATAACGGTCGTTCAAGAGTTTTACAATTAAATTATAATGTAAATCTTCTACATAAAAAGAAAGAATCCCAATTCTATCGCGATGCATGTCTGCCAATAGATGAAGTTTGGGAATCGATTCAAGTTCATCCCAAACAATGTTCAATAATTCTTCCTCTCTCTGTAGGATCTTCTCCGGATTCATCTTTTCTTTCAGCTTTATTGCCAGTGCTGTTTTAATTGTTTGAAGAAAAGCCGGAGTTCCCCCGTCTTCTCTGGACTCAATATCATCAACGTATTTATGTTGCCCCCACGGGTTTGTCCAATCCACAGTTCCGCCACCGGGATGATCGGGAACCTTCCTTGTATAAAGGTTGGAATTGAAAATCAGTACACCGGCAGTTCCGGGTCCACCTAAAAATTTATGCGGGGAAAAGAAAATAGCATCCAAACTTTCTTCCGGATCTCCGGGATGCATATTAATATTTACATAAGGTGCGGAGGCTGCAAAATCAACAAAACAAATCCCGCCGTGACGGTGCATTATCTTTGCCATTTTGTGGTAATCTGTTCTTATTCCAGTTACATTGCTGCATGCCGTAAAAGACCCGATTTTAAGTTTTCTATTTTTATTCTTCTCCAATACTTCTTCCAACTTCTGCAAACTCACCAATCCTTGTTCATCCGGTTCTAGGACTACTACATCAGCCAATGTTTCCAACCAACTGGTATGATTGGAATGATGTTCCATGTGGGTGATGATAACCAGTGGTTTTAATTCTTCCGGCAAGTTGATGTATTTGCGTAGCTGTTCGGGTGCTTTCAGTCCCAGTATTCTTTGCAACTTATTTACAACTGTGGTCATACCGCTTCCGGCATTTATGATCACATCTTTTTCGCTGGCATTTACATGGTTTTTGATAATCCTTCTTGCTTCGTGATAAGCTTTTGTCATAGCCGTGCCGGTTATGGAAGTTTCGGTGTGTGTATTCCCAACGAAGGGACCAAACTCGTAATGGATTTTATCCTCTATTGGTGCGTAGAGTCTTCCGCTTGCTATCCAATCGGCATATAGTATTCTTTTCTCCCCGTAAGGTGAAACAAAACGAGAGTTTATGCCAACAATATTTTCTCTGAACTGATTAAAATATTTTTCGAGATTATCCATACAAAAACCATTATTTTATTAGTTTCAATATATAATTTTAATCATTATTAAGTCATTAAAAATAAAAAACTTTGACGATTTAGATGCGTCAAATCCGGAAAGGTTAAATATGGAACGAGAAGCAGAAATAGTAATAAAAGTCAAATTAGACGAACAAAGCATTCCCAAGGAAATAGAATGGATAGCACCCGAATCGGGCAGCGACCAGCCTCAAAAGACAAATGCATTCATGCTATCGTTGTGGGATCATGCAAACAAAAACACTCTGGGAATAGACCTTTGGACAGATAAAATGACTGTGGATGAAATGAATATATACTTCTTTCAAACTTTGTTCAAAATGTCACAAACTTTCGAGAATGCGACCAAGGATGTTGAATCTGCAAAAATGATAAAGGAATTTGCCGATAAATTTGCAGAGCATTTGAATTCAAAAAATCAGAAAGGTTAGATATGATTAAAATAAAATTATTTGTATTAGTAATTATTGCAACGACATTTACATTCGGACAAAATTTGACTGTCCCGAGAATCAGTCCGCACGCTAAAGTTGAGCAAACAATCGGTATTTCAGAAGTGGAAATAGAATATCACAGACCGGCGGTAAGGGGAAGAAAAATTTGGGGCGGATTGGTTCCTTATGGTTTGCAGAAATTTAATTTCGGCAGTGGTAATCCGGCACCTTGGCGAGCAGGTGCAAATGAAAATACAACAATCTCATTTTCCCACGACGCTTATGTTAACGGCAACAAAATTCCGAAAGGGAAGTATGGATTTCATATAATCCCAACCGAAAATGAATGGACTTTAATTTTCAGCCGGGATAATGAATCTTGGGGAAGCTTTTTCTATGATCCTGCAAATGATCAACTAAGAATAAAAGTAAAACCGGAGGAAGCGCCTTTCAAAGAATGGATGCAATTCTATTTCGACGATTTAACTCCAAATTCAGCAATGGTTTATCTTCATTGGGAAAAAAAGAGGATTGGTTTTGAAGTAAAATTTGATGTTCCCAAAATTGTTCTCGAAAATATGAAAAAAGAACTTAAGGGAATAAACGGTTTCCGGTGGGCAAGTTGGAATCAAGCCGCCAAATATGCTTTGGAAAATAGCGATGATATTGAACTAGCCCTTAGCTTTGTAAATAAAGCATTGGAATTATTCGGAGGGATGAATTTCACCAATCTTCAATTGAAATCGGATATATTGAAAAAGATGGGGAAGATTGAAGAAAGCGAAGAGGTTCATCGACAAGCTTTGGCAATTGCCGGAGAGAATGAATTGAACCAATACGGATATCAATTGTTGAATGCCGGAAATACCGAAGAAGCTCTTAAAATATTTGAGATGAATGTTAAGCGTTTCCCTTCATCGTGGAATGTTTACGATAGCTATGCGGAAGCATTGTACAAAGCAGGCAAGAAAGAAGAGGCGGCAAAGTATTATCAAAAAGCTCTAAACTTAGCGCCGGAGGATCAAAAGGAAAGAATTAAACAGGTAATGAATTCAAGAAAGTAATTCATTTTTTAAAATGAAAAAGCCCGCTAAACACGGGCTTTTTTTTATATATCTAAATTACGCTTTATCCTAAATAAGCTTTCAGGCTTTTACTTCTCGAAGAATGTCTTAATCTCATAAGAGCTTTTTCTTTAATTTGACGAACTCTTTCACGTGTAAGATTCAGAATTTCGCCTATCTCTTCCAAAGTAGCAGAATATTCGGAATTTATTCCAAAGTAAAGTCTGATTACATCAGCTTCTCTTTCTGTTAAAGTGGAAAGAGCTCTTTCAATTTCTTTTTTCAACGAATCGCTCATTAATTTTGCATCCGGATCAGGTTGTTCGTTGTTGGCTAAAACATCCAACAAGGAGCTTTTATCGTTATCCGATTGGGAAAAAGGTGCATCCACGGAAACGTGTCTACCTGCATGCTGAAGTGCATATGCTACTTCTTCTTCGGTCATTTCCAATTCTTTAGCAATTTCTTCGTTCGTAGGTTTTCTCTCTAATTCCTGCTCAAGTTGAGCAGCAGCTTTACTAATCTTAGTAATTGCACCCACTCTATTCAATGGTAAACGAACCATTCTGGATTGATCGGCAATCGCTTGCATAATCGACTGTTTAATCCACCAAACCGCATAAGAGATAAACTTAAATCCACGTGTCTCATCGAATTTTTTTGCAGCTTTAATTAATCCGATATTTCCTTCATTTATAAGGTCGCCCAGAGAGAGACCTTTGTTTTGAAATTGTTTTGCCACAGAAACAACAAAGCGTAAATTAGCCTTAACCATTTTTTCCAGAGCAGCTTGATCACCCTTTTTTATTCTTGAGGCTAATTCTATTTCCTCTTCTGGGGTGATAAGATCTACCTTACCGATTTCCTGTAGGTAACGATCTAAACTCTGGCTTTCACGGTTAGTATATTGTTTTGTTATTTTCACGCTGCGGACTCCTAAAATGTTTCACAATCCAATCAATATTCAATTTTAGTTTAGAATATTTGATTTATTTTACTTATTAAAGTAAAAAAGAGAAAAGTTCCCCTTTTTACAAAAAATATTTAAATAGAACCACAAAATATAATCTTTTTTTTGATAAAATGTGCAAAAAAATAGGCAGCCTTAAAGACTGCCTATTTACTACAAGGGAGTGATTTTGGGGATTAAGCAGCTTCTTCCTTCAGCAAAACATTGTTAATTATGTCAACCAAAGCATCTTTCGGATAAGCTCCTACGGCCATTTGCGGTTTGTCGTTTTTAGGTATAAAAAGTATTGAAGGAATACTTCTGATACCAAACGCCGCAGCCAATTCCTGCTCTTCTTCCGTGTTGATTTTATAAATCACAATATCGTCTTTGTACTCTTCCTGAAGTTCTTCCAAAATTGGGGCTACCATTTTACATGGTTGGCACCAATCGGCATAAAAATCAATTATTGCCGGCTTGTTGCCTTCATATTTCCATTCGCTGTTTTGTTCGTAATTAAATACTTTTTCCAGGAAAGTTTGTTTTGTCAAATGTTCTAACATAGTGTATCCTTAACTTATTGTTTCCAAATTATTATTTTCTTGTATGCAATTTGATGTTTGATTAAAAAAAAGGATTCAAATTTTTAATAATCTGAGAAAACATCTACTTTTGCAGACCGGAATTTTTAACAGAAAGGATATTATGAAAGAAATCAAGCGAATAAATAGAGAGTCAGAATTAGAAAGTTTGATAAAAAATTCGGAAAATGAATTAATAGTTGTTTTTAAGAATAGTACGAGATGTCCAATAAGTTTTGGAGCGCTTAGAGAATTCGAACTTTGGGCAGCGGAATTAAATCATCCAAACATTCAATTATACAGAATCGATGTCATTGAGCAAAGGAATTTAAGTAATTATTTAGTAGAATTAACCGGAGTGCAACATCAGAGCCCTCAAATTATTTTTATAATAAATGGTAATGTCGTTGATCACTATAGTCATTCTACAATTAGAAAAGAAAGATTAAATGAATCAATTTCAGAGATAGGAGTTAAAAATGAAATTTAGCATGAAGTATATTTATATCGGAGTGATTGTAATAGTTGCAATAATGATTGTGGTTTCCAGTATAAGTTTTGAAGACAATCAACCTGCAACTGATACAATGCCGAACGATGACGTTCACAAGGGAATGGGGCAGACTTTCGGCGGAGAAAATCCTTCGAAGGATAATGTTTCCTCCGAATTTATGCATCAAATAGAAATGTATAAAAAAGCAGTAGAAAAAGACCCGAAAGACACTGTAAGCATGCGCAAATATGCCGAGCTAATGAGTGCCGCACATAAACCTGAAGAGGGGAATAAGTATTTCGAAAAAATCATTGCCATCGACCCCAACAGGGTTGATATCTTAACAAATATTGTTTTCAATTATTACAATATGCAGCAATTGGACAAGGCAACAAAATTCAATGAAATGCTCCTTAAAGTTGATCCGGATAATTTAGATGCAATTTACAATAAAGGAGTTATAGAAGCTTCCAAAGGAAATATGAATGCTGCAAAATCCTTGTGGGAAAAAGTAATTAAGATGGCGCCGGATTCAGAAGTTGGAAAAATGGCTAAATCGAATTTGGCAAGATTAAGCAACACCAAATAATTGTAAAAGATTTATGGTTATGAACGCAGCCAGATAGGCAAAAGGAGTGTAAATTGCCAATTGTAAAATAGGTATTCTCCAACTGCCGGTTTCCTGCCGTGAAACTGCTACGGTAGATAAACACTGAAGCGCAAAGACGAAAAAGATTATTAATCCTATTACCTTAGAGGGAGTGAACAATGGTTCATTCCCATTTATTTTTGCTTTCCTCATTGCAGTTAGAATCGATTCTTGTAGAGCCTCATCATTTTCTGCAGTTACTTTAAATATTAAAGCAAGCGAACTAACAAAAATTTCCCTAGCGGCAAATGCCGAAATAAGTGAAACTCCTACCCGCCAGTCCATACCAAGTGGTTCCATAACCGGTTGAATGAGTTTCCCCATCTCCGCTGCATAAGAATTTTCCAATCTGTAGGAAGAAACATCCTCAACTTTTATTTGATTCCCATTTTCATCAACCGAGGGTTGGTATTCCGGGAAACTGGATAAGAACCAAATAACAATTGACAATCCTAAAATTATTGGGCCGGCTTTTCTTAAATATGCGGTTGTCGATAAATAAGTGTTTCGAAGCACAACCTTTAATTTTGGCATTCTGTAAGCAGGCAATTCCAAAATGAAAGAGGAATTTTCAGTATCCTTTATCAAATTTTTATTGAATTTGTTTATGATAGCAGCAATAATCGTTGAACTCGAAATGCTGAATAGATATATTCCTGCAAGTGAAATTCCCGCAATCCATAATTTATCGTGGGGTGTTAAAAATGCCAACAAAAGTACATACACAGGTAATCTTGCAGAGCAAGACATCAAAGGTAAAATAAATATTGTGAGTAATCTTTCTTTCCGGCTGGGAATAGTTCTGGCAGCCATTATTGCAGGTACTGCGCAAGCAAAGCCGGACAGCATCGGCACGAAACTTCTTCCGTTCAAACCAATTTTATTCAAAGGTTTATCCGCAATCATTGCTCCTCTCGCTAAATAGCCTGTATCTTCCATCAACCCGAGAATTAAGAATAGAATTATAATTTGAGGAACAAATACCATCACGGAACCAACTCCACTTATCAAACCTTCGCTCACAAGATCTGAAAGAACATTATGCCCGTAAGTATTTGTGACGAATTCAGCTGCTGCTCCGAAAAAGCCATCGACCAAATCCATCAAGGGGACTGCCAACCAGAATATGGAAGTGAAAGTTACAGCCATAATTAAAAAGAATAATACACCACCCCACAAAGGATGAAGAAAGTACTTGTCTAATTTTAATGTGACCGGATCGGGTAAATTATCATCTGCAGATTCCGGTTGGATTACATTCAATTTGGCATTTGCTTTCTTAAGTTTTTTCTCGTCAATCAACTCATTCCGTATTATAACCTGCTTTTCAATTTCCTCAATCTTTTCATAGGCTTTAAGCAAATTAGAAGTGTCTTTCCATTTCTCATCCGGACGAGTAAGTTTGATATCTTTCCCAAGATCAATTTTCTCTTTTGCAACTTCGATAAGTTTTTGAACACCCTCTCCGCTTCGCCCATCAATAGGTACAACCGGTATGCCTAAAATATCCGATAATTTTTTGTCATTCAGGCTTTTGTTTTTCAATTCTAAAATATCGAGCATCGTAACGGCAAGAATGGTATTGAATCCGGAATCGAGCAGTTGCTGAGTCAACAATAAATGTCTTGAAATTTGACTTGCATCTGCAGTAACAATTACCAGATGAGGTTTGCCATATTCAGGATGTTCAAAAATTGAATCAACCGTAACTTCTTCGTCAAGGGAAGAGGGGATAAGGGAAATGATTCCGGGGGAATCCAAAATAGTTGCATTGAATCTGAATTTGGAATGAATATCGCAAGTATGATATTCTATTGTTGAACCGGGATAATTTACTGTTTTAAAATTCTTTCCGGAAAGATAATTAAAAAGGGTAGTTTTACCGGAATTCGGTGGCCCTACCAGAGCAATTACAGGTTTGGAAGAAGATGAGGAATTCATAGAACTTTAATGGTTTCAGCCTCATTTCTTCTTACTGCTATCATTGTCCCACGAATAGAAAAAGCCAGTGGATCATCGAATAACGATTTGGTTATCATTGTGATGCTCTGTCCCGGAGTAAACCCGGATTCCAGTAATCTTCTGGATGATGGATGTGTTAAATCTATTGAATCTATTTTCGCACTTTCACCAAATTTTAATGTCGCTGCTGTTCTCATTTTCAATCTGCAAATTATTTAGATTTAGTCTACATAAATATAGGCTATTAATTCTAACTTGTCAAGAAAATAATACAAAGGAATCTAGAAATATTCTATCTGTAAGTTATTAAATAACAAGGGGTTATAAACATTTATTCTATGGAGTATTATAAATTTTTATGGATATAGAGTATTATAT
>CAZULK010000089.1:0-11083 GCA_964621225.1 uncultured Melioribacteraceae bacterium
CAACATTTTTAGCCGTATTATACCCCAACCCAAATGTATAGAATTTCTTATCGTAATCAGGTGAATCTCCCTGGTAAGGAGATTTATCCAACATATATCCCGATCTGATATATAAATCGATTACAGGAATCTTATATTCCAAGCCTAAATTATAGTTAACAACTCCCCTAAAGATATCTTTAATTTCCTGGTTATTTGATGATTCAACACTTCCGTCCAATCCTCCGGTGAATTCCATTTGAGTATAATCAATAAATTTAACATCAGCTGCAACTCTTAATCCTAAAAGATTTGCTGAAACCCCTCCGGAAAATTCATACGGAGTTTTGATATCATACTCAATTTTATCGAAGTAAGCGGGATCGAAACTAAACGAGGAATTTGCAAAATAACTTTCTCCGTAAACAGAATATGATTCCTGAATAGTGTAATAAGTCGGGAATTTGATTGCGGCTGCAAACCTCAAGTGACTATTTGCTCTGTAGAGTAGTCCCAACTTTAATTCCCATCCGCTTACATCCCATTTAATATTATCGTTGAAATAAAATTCCTGAAAATCCGAAGTTCTTGGGTCATTCGGATCCAACTTTGCTGCAGATGAATAATTGTCGCTTAAATCAGTTTCATAATAATCTCTGTTGCTTGTATAGCTGCCAGAAAGTATGTTGAAAGTAGCTCCGGCAAAAACGTTTGGAGCAATTTCCACAGCCCCGGCTAATGTCCAGTTGTCAATACCTCCCTCGTCAAAGTAATTTCCGGATTGATTTAACCCACCATTAATAATTGTTGTATCGCGCATATAATTCCCCAAATTATCATATTTAGGGTAGCTCAAACCAAGCTCATATGCCAAATCGTCGTTGTTTAACGTAAGGTCTTGTATCATAGAATTATTATTGGAATTAAATCCGGAAAATTTTTCAACCTTATCAAAATTTAAAATTCTATTATACCCAAACGCTAATACCAAACTTCCACGAACAACAGGGAATGGATAAGCAAATCCCAATTGATTCAGGTTAGTTGAACTGTTGGAATAATTTTTATTATTCAACATGAATGAAGTTTGATTATCCGTTAAGGCATAATTGATCCCTCCGATAATTTCCGTTCTGTTCAATAAACCCAGACCTGCAGGATTGAAAAGAACAGAACTATATGCCCCGCCTACGGCAGAAAATGCATTGCCCATTCCCACCGTTCTGGCCGAGACACCAAGACTTGTTTGCGAAAGCCTTAATGCATCATTAAAATTTTGAGCACTCATCGTTGAGCCATAAATCATTATGAGCAATACAATCCCATTAAAATACTTTTTTAATTGCATTTTTACTCCGTCAAATTTTCTATTTATAACTATCTTCTTCTACTGCTTCGGGAACCCGAACTTCTGGACGAACCTGATGAACGGCTACTCCCGCTGCTTCTTGGTGAGGAATAACTCCTACTGCTTCCCGAACTACGTGGTTTAGAATAACTTCTGTTCGAACTTTTGTTCCTGGGAGAAGAATAACTTCTGCTTTTTCCGGAAGACCTATTCGGAGTATATTTTTTTCTACTTCCGGAATTACTCTTCGGTTTCGAATAACTCCGGCTGCTCCTCGGTTTGTAATACTTTTTGGAACTGCTTTTGGGCTTATAATACTTTCTTGTAGATTGAGTTTTCGACGAACTCTTACCGGTATTATATTTCCTTGAGCCATATTTTTTCGTCTCTACCTTCTCCTTCGAACCTGTTCTAGGCTTATAGTATTTATATTTACCTGAACTTTTGGAAACCTCACTGTTTCCCTTTCTTGTAATCGTTTTTCTTTTCGGTTTTTCTTGAGGAGAAATTTTTACCGTTCCGCTACTCTTTACCTTCTTATTCTCAACAATCTCGGAATTTCTACCAGAGTGCTTATACACAGGTGCATCAATAGTTTTTTTATTAATCTTCCTACCGGTTTCATTGTTTCTTACATTTTTGCCAGCCCTGGAAATGTTAATTCCGCTATCAATATTTCTACCACCGGTCAGAGTACCGCCTCTTCTGATTTCGTCATCATCATTTCTTGCTACACCGGTATTCGGTCTTTTTCTGTCGGTTAATGTAGATCGTCTTGTATAGCTGCTTCCCCTACCTCTGGTATTTCTTAGACGCGTATAGGATCTGCTTCTATAACGGTAAGGTGTAAATCCGGAATAATATCCTGCATAATAACCATCGTAATATCCATAATAATAGGGATCATAATAAACAGGGAAAGGATTCCAGTAAACAAACGAATATCTGTAGGGAGAGTAATACCAATCAAAATAATACCAGTCTGAAATGTACCAGTAATCCCATGGATCAGCCAAACAAACAACTGTTAACGACGAAGGATAATAACCTCCCCAATAATATCTTCTGTAATGTGTATCCCAAAAAGGATCGAAATCATAATAATTGTTTATTACAACGTCGTCTTCCGACGAGTCATCTTCTTCAAAATATTCATCTTCGTTAATGGAGTCAGCACGTTCAACACTCTCATCATCTTTATAACTTACATATTCGTCTTTATCGTAATCCCTAACCGCTAATTGAGTATAACATCCGGTTAAAGATGCAAACACGAAGGTTACCAAAAGATATTTTATTAATTTCATTTTAATCCTCAAATCTTTTTAATCATGAGATCAATTTTTATGCCTAAAAAAGTGATGAATTCACTCAATTTTCAAGGTAGGGAATTGTAAAATGTATACAATCAAAAGGTGACTGTCTAATTTAATCTACATTAGAATATAGATTTAATATACTCAACAAAAATAGCTCTATCCGCTTTGTTAGAATTTATTTTCTTATTTTCGAGCATATCACGTAAATCGAGTCCAACTGTGAATCCTTCGCCTACAGACCAGCGTACACCCATATTCATATAACCGTTACCCGCACCGAGAGCCGATCCGTTATTATCGTTCACTCCGAAATTATATTCAGCAATAACCGAAACACGTGAACCGATCGTTTTTTCGATACCCACGCCTAAGTTCAAATCTTTATCTCCGTCATTTCGTTCAAGAGAATAATTTGCTATTCCGTGAACACTTAAATATCCCAAAAATTCAAAATTTTTAGCTACTGCGGCATAAAAGCCGGGAGATTTAATCTCATATCTGTTATATGAATCGAAGTAGAGCCCTTTCCCCTGGGAATCGAAACCCAGCGTCAAAGCAGGTAAGCCTTCCGTTTCGTCCATCAATCTTGCTCTTACATTCACCCCGGGTAATTTATACCAACTTATGGTTCCGGAGCCAATTATATTCTCCCCACCAAATGAAATTCCGAAACTGAAATTATCGAAAACCCCAACTTCTATTTTCGAAATCAGCACTCCGTAGGGCAGCACATCCAAACTTACACCTACATATCCCTTTTCCAAAATTCCGGCGCTTGGGAGATCAATCAGAGAGCGGTATTCATATTTTGCATCCTTTCCTGCTGTACCCTGTGCAAAAAGGAAATTCGAAAGGGAGATTAAAAATAATATTGAAAAAATTCGGCTTTTCATTGTAACCCCAAATTATTTTGATACATTGAACGAAAAGATAGTCGGTTTAAGAGCCAATTCCGGAGTAATCTTTAATTCCAGAAACCCGTTATTTATAAATTCAACAAGTAACTGATTTTCCTTTTTCGTTATTTTAGAGCAATTTTGTTCATTCATGATTTCAAATGTAAATGCAACTTCTTTGTTTTTTATGACTTTTCCAAATGTATTTAAGGGTAAAATATCAATTACAACTTTATCGCCAATCGAATAATTTTCTTTATCCAAGTCAATTGAATAATCAATTTCGTATACATTCCGGAAAAAATACCAATAAAGATAATACCCGAAAGCAGCAATTACCAGAATTGAGAATGCAATGAAAATTTTACTTTTCACTAATTAGCTCTTTTAACTTTCGTTCCTTCCTTACTGTCCTGGAGAATAAGCCCCAGAGAGGCCATCCTATCGCGTATTTCATCTGCCAGTGCATAATTCTTTTCCGCTTTAGCTTTTGTCCTTAATTCGATCAGCAATTCAATCAAATCATTTTCCAATGAACCTGAGCTCTCTTCCTCCTTCATTTCCGGAAGAATGCCCAGAACATCCTCTGCAGTAGAATTGAGGAAAGTTAAAGCATCTTCAAAGAAGTTTGCACCTATGTTTCCGGAAGAAGCAATTACTTTATTCACATCCCTTACAAAATCGAAAATAACAGCCACGGCTTTAGGAGTATTAAAATCGTCATCCATAGCCTGTTCGAATTTATCATAATATTCTTGAATATTAAATTCCGGATATTCCCCATCTTCTGCTGCAGAATCAAGTTTTTCGTTTAAAAGCGCAATTAAATTCTTGAATTTTTCCAAAGCCTTAACAGCGGTATCCAATAATTGATCGCTAAAGCTAAGGGGCGAGGCATAATGTGTTTGACAGAAGAACAATCTTATAGCCTCTGCCGGATATTGCTTCAAAATATCCCTTGCAGTGAAAAAATTGCCCAGGGATTTACTCATTTTTTGATTCTGAATATTCAGGAATCCGAAATGCATCCAGTAATTTACAAAAGGCTTTCCTGTGGCTCCTTCCGACTGTGCAATTTCATTTTCGTGATGAGGAAAAATAAGATCGTGTCCCCCGGCATGAATATCGAAAGTTTCCCCGAGGTGAGCCATACTCATCGCAGAACATTCAACATGCCAACCCGGTCTTCCTTCACCCCAAGGGCTATTCCATTTCGGCTCCTCCGGTTTTGCTTTTTTCCAGAGCGCAAAATCGAGTGGATTGGCTTTTTTATCGTTCACTTCAATTCTTGCACCAGCTTCCAATTCATCCAATTTTTTTCCGCTTAATTTTCCATAGCCTTCGAATTTATGAACGTCGTAAAATACATCTCCGTCTACAGAATAAGCTTTCCCATTTTCTTCCAATTTTTTTACGAGTGAAATAATTTGGTCCATGTGTTCGGTGGCTCTGGGATAAATATCCGCTTTTCGAACTTTTAATTTTTCTATGTCTTCAAAAAATGCTTCGGAAAATCTTTTCGCGATTTCTTCGGCTGGAACACCTTCTTCGTTGGCTTTTTTAATAATTTTATCGTCAACGTCGGTTAAGTTCATGGCGAAAGTAACTTCATATCCTTTGTAACGAAAATACCTTTGGATAATATCAGCCATTAAAAATGATCTGGCATTTCCAATATGAAAGTAATCATAAACGGTAGGTCCGCATACATACATCTTTACTTTGCCTTCTTCAATCGGTCTAAACTCTTCTTTCTTACGTGTCAGGGTGTTAAAAATTAGCATAAATTCTCCTACATATTAACATCAAAATATACTAATAGGTCAATATTTAACCAAATCTTATAAATATAGTTTTAAAAATAGCTATTAATAATGAATAGTGGACAAATTCTTGATTATGATATTATTCAGGACACATTCTCAAAATTGAAAATAAGATTTACTGTCGTTTTCTGCTTTAAACGATTTAGGAGCACTATTTGAGTTTGGCACGCTAATTGATATTACTTAAGCGTGTGCTTTTCAATTGTGAAATGGACCCTTTGTTAGTGAGTGGATAGTGCCCGGCCTCCCCAGCCGGGCATTTTTTTTATTAATTATTCTTTCCTAATTTTCCCAGTCAAATTTCTAAATTGAGTGTAGATTGATTTACCTGATAAGTGCCTCCATAATTTGGTCTTTTTCTTTTGGCTTGATAAAATCGGAATTAACCGGTTGGGATCCGGTTTTTGTGGCTTTTTTAAGATTACTTATCTCCTTTTTGCTGTTCCTTCCATTCCTTAAAACCGGGAAATTTAATTCCGGACTTAAACTAAGATTGATTGCCATTGGTGCAATCCAATACGGAATAATGTACGTTGTTTATATATATTCCTACCAATTTTTGAAATCGTACGAAGTGGCGCTACTTACCATATTCACGCCTCTATTTGTCATTTTGATCGATTCAGTAATGATAAGAAAGTTAAGCATCTATTTTTTGATTTCCGCTCTCGGCGCAATTATTGGTAGCGGGATAATATTATTAAAAGCTCCCGAATCCGAGAATCTTATTCTTGGTATTATTTTGGTTCAAATAGCAAATTTTTGTTTTGCCGGCGGTCAAATCTTTTATAAGAAAGTTCTCGAAAACGAAAGGGGAATTAAAGACCAACATATATTTGCTCTGTTATACTTGGGAGCGACCATTGTTCCGGGATTATTATGGACAGGCAGCGGAATGAATTTGCCTGCAGATCTAGGGTTAACAAAAATATTGGCAATTCTTTATCTGGGAATTTTGCCCTCAGGAGTTGGTTTCTTTTTGTGGAATTACGGTGCAAGGAAAGTTAATACAGGAACTCTAAGCGTAATGAACAACCTAAAAATTCCTTTGGCAATTTTTGTCTCAATATTGTTTTTTAAGGAAAGCGCCGATCTTGTCTCTCTATTCATTGGCATGGTAATTATTTTGGGCTCATTATTCATAAGTGAACATTTTGGAAACAGAGCTAATTCGGATATTTAATTTTCTTTTATTTATATTTGCCCTCAATCAATCCACTAATTAATTGGTTAAAAAATGAAAAATATCCGTTCGATATTATCTATTGCATCATTAATATTGCTGGCAGTTATCTTTTTAATGGGACAACAATCGCCGGAGAAAGCAAAACAATTTCAGCAGAATTACAGAATAATTTCTCCCCCAGTTCCCGAAAAATTATCTTTCTGTGGTGAAGAAGTTCCCCTTTATAATTGGGATGTGAAAGAAAGATTGGAAAGAGAAATAATTGTTAATACATACTATCATTCATCAACCATTCTATATTTGAAGCGTGCCGCGAGATGGTTCCCCGTAATTGAACCGATTCTGAAAAAGTATAGAATACCGAATGATTTTAAATACATGGCTGTAATCGAAAGTGGTTTGGAAAATGTAGTTTCCCCTGCAGGAGCAACAGGATTTTGGCAATTGATGAAACCGGCTGCAAGGAAATTCGGATTGATTGTAAATAAGGAAGTTGACGAACGATACAACGTGGAGAAATCTACTGAAGCGGCATGCAAATATTTATTGGATGCAAAAAAGAAATATGGTAATTGGACGCTAGCCGCCGCTTCATATAATTTGGGGACAAACGGAATAACAAACCAATTAGACCGGCAAAAATCAACCAATTACTATAACCTGGTTTTGAACGAAGAAACATCGAGATTTGTTTTCAGATTGTTGGCTGTAAAGGAAGTGCTGGAACATCCCAAGAGATATGGATTCGACATAAAAGAAGAAGACATGTATAAACCACTAAAATATTTTGAAGTGGAAGTGAATAAAGGAGTTAAACATTGGGCGGATTTTGCGGCAAAATATGGAATTAATTACAAAATATTAAAGCTTTACAATCCTTGGTTGCGTCAGAATTATCTTAAAAACAGGAAACATAAAAAATTCCTTGTAAAAATTCCTGTTAAGGGTTCTATTAAAGTAATACCGGATTAATTTCTGAAAGAAAAAGGGTGGGAATTATTTCCCACCGCTTAAAATTGCTTTCAATTGTTCCATTCTTGCAATCTTTTTTGGAAAGTCAGGATCCAATTGAGTCATCTTGGTTTCCATAGCTTTCTGAAATTTTTGTTGCATCTTCACAACATTCTCTTTTGTTACTATCTGCTGCTGAAACGGAGCTAATTTTTGCATTGCGTCCCTGGCTTTAACAGAAAGATCCTGCATTTTTTGCTGATCGTTTTTATCCTTTGCAGCTGTAAAATCTTTAATAATTTGATTTTTTTCGTCTACCAGTTTAGATGCTTCTTTCGAAATTGCCTTTGTTTCTTTATCCAACAACGCAGTGAATTTATCCCTTAAATCGGCTAAGGATTTATCTTCGAATGCTTTTTGTTGCAGACCTTGCATTTCCATTTGCAGCTGATAAAACTCCATTAGCAATTTTTGATTATCTTGCTGTTGAGCTGTACTTGTAGTAAATGCTATTGCAGTAAATACTACAATGAGTAATGAATTAATTATTTTCATTTCTACCTCGTAATTAGTTTGTGGAGGAGATTTAAGGGGTGTAAAATCTTAACACGAGATGATAAACACAGAATTAAATCTTCCCCGAATTGAGTTAATTAATTTTATTTCTTCTTTTTATTCTTTGTAGCCTCAATAAGTTCCAAAGCTTCGGAATAAGTTAGATTTTCGCCATCCATATCTTTGGGAATTCTAACATTCATTCTACCGGCTTTTAAATATGGTCCCCATCTGCCTTTCAGAACTTTAATCGATTCATCTTCTTCAAATATCTTAATCGTTTTTTCGGCATCGGCTTTTCTTTTTGCTTCAATCACTTCGATTGCTTCTTCCAAGTTCACTGTGTAGGGATCGTAATCTTTACCCAAAGAATAAAATTTACCTTTGTGACGGACATAAGGACCAAAACGACCGATGGCAGCAACAACCTCTTCACCTTCGAATTCACCCAGGGTTCGAGGTAATTTAAATAAGTCCAATGCTTCTTCCAATGTGATTGTTTCCAATCTCTGGCCATTCCTCAATCCTGCAAATTGAGGCTTCTCTTCCGGGTCATCCGGATTTGTCAACTGCGCAACCGGACCGAATCTTGCCATTCTTACAGAAACTTGTTTTTTTGTTTTCGGGTCGGTACCTAAAACCCTCTCCCCTTTAACTCTTTCGGAAGTTTCGATTGTATGCTCAACATTCTTGTGGAAAGGAGTGTAAAATTCTTCAATCATTTTATTCCACTTCATTTTGCCGCGGGCAATGTCATCAAGTTCGTCTTCCACATGAGCTGTAAATTTATAATCCATAATTTGTGGAAATTGATCTAATAAGAAATCGTTTACGAGCAGTGCGATATCCGCCGGTACCAATTTCCCTTTGTCACTTCCGGTAAATTCAGTTTTAACTTCTTTACTTATTTTACCTTTTTCATCCACAGTGAGTACTGAATATTCCCGTTCTTTACCTTGACCATCACCCTTAACAACGTATCCTCGTTTCTGAATAGTGCTGATCGTGGGAGCGTAAGTTGACGGTCTGCCTATTCCCAATTCTTCCAGCTTTTTCACAAGAGCAGCTTCGGTATATCTTGCCGGAGGTCTGGAGAATCTTTCGGTTGCGGTAATATAATTATATTTCAATTGTTCGCCTTCTTCCATAGCCGGGAGCAGGCCGCTCTTAACCGAACCGTTGCCATTTCCATTTTCGGAATCCTCGTCGGTGGATTCGATGTAAACTTTCAGGAAACCATCGAATTTAACAACTTCGCCTTTTGCAACAAATTGTTCTTTCCTACCTGCAATATTAATTTTTACCGTGGTTCTTTCCAGCTTGGCATCTTGCATTTGGGAAGCAATCGTTCTTTTCCAAATTAAATCATAAAGTGCTTTCTCATCGGCGGAACCGTCAACAGTAGGTTTATCCAAATAAGTCGGACGAATAGCTTCGTGAGCTTCCTGTGCAGTTGAAGATTTTGTTTTATATTGCCTTCTGTGTGAATATTCTTTCCCGAAAGTGTCATTAATAACTTTCTCAGCTTCGTTCAATGCAAGATCACTCAAATTAACCGAGTCCGTTCTCATGTAAGTTATTTTTCCGGCTTCATATAATTTTTGTGCAATCAACATGGTTTTGGAAACCGAAAAATATAATTTCCTACTTGCTTCCTGCTGCAATGTGGAAGTAGTAAACGGAGCGGAAGGAGATTTTTTCGCAGGCTTTTTCTCTAAAGAAGCAACTGAGAATTCGGCACTTTTAATCTCTTTCAAAAATTCTTCTGCTTCTTTTTCAGTTTTAAATTTTTTCGAAAGCTCAGCCGAAAATTTTTCCTTCTTACCATCATCGTCAACAATGAATTCCCCGGTAACCTTAAATTCAGACTCGGGTTTGAAATTCATTATTTCCCTCTCCCGCTCAACAATTAATCTAACCGCGACGGATTGAACCCGTCCTGCTGAAAGGGAGGGCCTTACTTTTCTCCACAATATTGGTGACAACTCAAATCCAACCAAGCGGTCAAGTACCCTTCTAGCTTGTTGAGCATCAACCAAATGTTTATCTATTGTTCTCGGATTTTTAATTGCTTCTTGAATAGCAGTTTTAGTTATTTCGTTGAATACTATTCTTTTAATTTTGTCATCAGGCAATTCCAGAACTTCTTGCAAGTGCCAACTGATGGCTTCTCCTTCGCGGTCCTCGTCAGTTGCCAACCAAATTGTTTCTGCTTGCTTTGCTAATTTTTTAAGCTCTTTTACTACCTTTTTCTTCTCTTCCGGAACTATATAGTTTGGAGTGAAGTCGTTATCTACATCAATTCCATTATTCTTTTTTACGAGATCGCGTATGTGTCCGTAACTGGAAACAACTACAAAATCTTTTCCAAGAAATTTTTCAATCGTTTTGGCTTTTGCCGGTGACTCAACTATAACTAAATTCTTAATCATTTCTGCCATAAATTAATTCAAAAAAGCGCACAAATAAACTAAACTATTCCTAGAATTCAAAATTCACTCATTTTTATCAATTATTAATGGTGTATCCAAATTAGCAGTTTTCAATGCAATTGTATGAGTAAGTTCCACCATTTTAACTATCTTTTCCCAATTAATTTTTTCAACCGTATCGGTTGGTTTGTGATAATCTTTCTGCATATAATCATAAAAGAAGACTATCGGAATTCCCTTCCTTGCATAATTAATATGATCACTCCTGTAATAAAATCTGTTAGGATCATTGGGATCATCGAATCTGTAATCAAAGAAAATATTAACCGATTCTTCGTTGGCATTTTTTACCAACTCATAAAATTCGCTGCTAAGTTTGCCCGAGCCAATGTTGTAAATTGTATCAACACTTCCTCTTCCCACCATGTCAATATTAATATTAGCTTTGATTGCATCCATGTTCCCGAAATGTTCGGTGAAATATCTCGAACCTAATAGACCTTTTTCTTCCCCTGTGTGAAATACAAAGAGGATTGATCTTTTGTTTTCTTTTTTAATTGACAACGTTCTTGCTGCATCCAAAATGGTTAC
>CAZULK010000090.1:0-10956 GCA_964621225.1 uncultured Melioribacteraceae bacterium
CTTTAAAATAACAAAGGCTGCCGTTTGGCAGCCTCCGTTGGGAAAATAATTACTACAGCAGAGTTTGATAACTCTGAAGAAGTTTCATGTAATTAGCTCTTTCGAAAGCTGCCGGTTCGGCACACGATTTTTGGCTCATGCTTCCTTTCATCATGTCGATTGAATCGTATTCATTCTCTTCCATCCAATTGATCATTCCATCGAGGATTTCGCTAATTCTACCATAACCGTTTCTTAATAATTCGGAAGCGATCATAGCCACATCACCGCCTGCCATCATCACTTTCAGTACATCAAGATGATTTTGGATTCCGCTTGTTGCAGCCATCGAAGCTTTGATGTTGCCATAAAGAATGGCAAGCCATCTTAAAGGAAGTCTCATTTCCCAATTAGTGCTGAGCTGTAAATTAGGAACAACTTCCAATTTATCCAGATCGAAATCCGGTTGATAAAATCTGTTGAAAAGTACCAATGCATCCGCACCGGCATCGTCCAATTTTTTTGCCATATTAGCAAATGATGTAAAGAATGGACCTAATTTAACAGCAACAGGAATCGATACTTTTTCTTTAACAGATTTGAGTGTATCCACATACATTTTTTCAACTTCGTCCGAAGTTAAATTGGGATTTGTAGGAACATAATAAATATTTAATTCGAGAGCATCAGCGCCGGCTTCTTGAATACTTTTTGCATATTGAACCCATCCGCCTGAACTGATTCCGTTTAGAGATCCAATTACAGGTATATCAACAGCTTTTTTAATGTTTGCTATATGATCCAAATACTCATACGGCCCCGTTTGGAATTCTTCCGGTTCGGGGAAATATGAAGTTGCTTCAGCGTAACTGTCGGCACCGTAAGATAAATAGTGATCTAATTCACCGCTTTCATGTGTAATTTGCTCTTCAAAAAGAGAATAAACTACAATCGCCGAAGCTCCAGCATCTTCCAATTTCTTGACCGAATCAACGGTCTGAGACAACGGTGATGCGGAAGGAACGATCGGGTTTTTTAATTCCAATCCCATATATTTTGTTTTGAGATCCATGTTAACTCCTTCTTTTAATCTTAATTTTCATTTAACGAATAATCAATGCTGGCTAATTGTTCATAATAATGCCATTTCATATTAACATGTTTTTGAGCAAGTTCCATAAGTTTCTTAGCATTTTCAGGATTGAACTTGGTCAACATTTTGTAACGGGTTTCTGTATAAGCATAATCCTGAACTTTGATTTTCGGTGGTTTGGAATCCAATTTCAATGGATTCTTTCCTTCCTTAGCCAAAGTAGGATTGAATCTGAACAACGGCCAATAAGCACTTTCTACCGCAGCTTTCTGGTGTTCCATTCCTTTTGCCATATTAATACCGTGTGCAATGCAATGGCTATAGGCAATAATAATGGAAGGACCATCATAAGCTTCCGCTTCCAAGAAAGCTCTAAGCGTTTGAGTATCGTTTGCACCCATAGCAACTTGAGCAACGTAAACATTTCCGTAACTCATCGCCATTAGCGCAAGATCTTTTTTAGGAGTTGGTTTACCGCCGGCAGCAAATTTAGCCACAGCGCCTAATCCGGTTGCTTTAGACATCTGACCACCGGTATTGGAATATACTTCGGTATCGAGCACTAATACATTCACATTTTTACCCGATGCCAATACGTGGTCCAATCCACCGTAACCGATGTCGTATGCCCAACCGTCACCACCAATTATCCAAACTGATTTTTTAACCAAGTAATCAGCCAAAGTTTTCAGTCTGTTAGCTTCGGCAGAATCTAATGTCTCTAATTTCTTTTTGAGTTCAGTAACTCTTTCTCTTTGTTCATAAATTCCCGCTTCGTCCGATTGATCGGCATTCAAAATTGCTGAAGCTAAATCATTACCAATTTCATTGGCAAGTGCTTCAACCAATTCGCGGGCTTGCTGTGTGTTTTTGTCGATTGCCAAACGCATACCGAAACCGAATTCAGCATTATCCTCGAACAAGGAGTTATTCCATGCCGGACCTCTACCTTCTTTGTTAACACTCCATGGTGTTGTTGGGAGGTTTCCGCCATAAATCGAAGAACATCCGGTAGCGTTAGCAACAACCATTCTGTCGCCAAAGAGTTGAGTTGCTAATTTTACATAAGGAGTCTCTCCGCATCCGGAACATGCACCGGAATATTCAAACAATGGTTGTAAGAATTGACTTCCTTTTACAGTAGATACAGAAATCTTGGTCCTGTCAATTTCAGGCAAGTCAAGGAAGAATTCATAATTTACTCTTTCTTGTTCTCTTATCGGAAGTTGTGCAGTCATGTTGATTGCTTTTCTTCCGGTTTCTTGCTTATTCTTAGCCGGACAAACTTCAACGCAGAGTTGACATCCGGTACAATCTTCTACAGCAACTTGAATTGTGTATGCTGTGTTTTCATCAAATTCTTTTCCTTTTGCTTTAGTATGCTTGAATGTGGCAGGAGCATTATCCAACAAAGCGCCATCGTATGCTTTAATTCTGATAGCAGCATGAGGACATACCATTGCACATTTTCCGCATTGAATACAAACATTCTCGTCCCATTCGGGAACTTCCAAAGCAATGTTTCTTTTTTCCCATTGTGTGGTTCCGCTTGGGAACGTACCATCTGCCGGCATTTCACTTACTTTCACTTCATCACCTTTACCGGCCATCATTTTGGCTAATACGTTCTTTACATAATCCGGTGCTTTGTCCGATACAATGGGAGGTAAATCTATGTCGCTAGTAGGTGCTTCTGGAACTTCAATTTCGTAAAGATTAGCCAAAGTTCCATCCACAGCTTTATAGTTTTTCTGAACAATTTCCTCACCTTTTGAACCGTAAGTTTTCTTAATTGCATTTTTAATTTGAGCAATAGCTTCATCCTTTGGAAGGATTCCGGAAATAGCGAAGAAACATGTTTGCATTATTGTATTGATTCTGGCACCCATTCCGGTTTCTTTGGCTACGGAATAAGCATCGATAACATAGAATTTCAGTTTTTTAGTGATGATCTCTTCCTGAACTTTTTTAGGAAGTTTATCCCATACTTCATCTTTAGAGTAAGGAGAATTCAATAGGAAAATTCCGCCTTCTTTAATTTTTTCAAGGACGTCGAATTTTTCCAACAAATTGAATTGATGACATCCTACAAAATTTGCACTCTGAATAAGATAAGTAGACTTAATCGGATTTTTACCAAATCTTAAGTGGGAAATGGTAGTGGAACCCGATTTTTTCGAATCATAAACGAAATACCCTTGTGCAAAGTTATCGGTTTCCGTACCAATAATTTTGATTGAGTTTTTATTTGCACCAACTGTACCATCGGCACCCAATCCGTAAAACATTCCGCGGAATACTTCGTCACCTTCAATAACAAAGCTTGGGTCGTAATCAATACTAGTGTGAGTAACATCGTCAATTATACCGATTGTAAAATGGTTTTTAGGATTATCTTTCTTTAACTCATCGTAAATTCCTTTAACCATTGCGGGAGTGAATTCTTTGGACGAAAGCCCGTAACGTCCGCCTGTAATTTTCGGCATTTTTTCGAACGGAGGATTATCGGAAGTCATAGCTTCGGCAACCGCAGTCACAACATCCAAATACATAGGTTCGCCAGCAGAGCCCGGTTCCTTCGTTCTATCCAAAACAGCTATCTTTTCTACCGTTTTTGGAAGTGCAGCCAACAAATGTTCTGCAGAGAAGGGTCTGTAAAGTCTTACTTTAATAAGACCAACTTTTTCTTCGTTATTTTCACTGAGGTACTGAACTGTTTCTTCTGCAGCTTCAGCACCGGAACCCATCATAATGATCACTCTCTTTGCATCCGGAGCGCCATAGTAATCAAATAATTTATATTGACGTCCGGTTAATTCAGCAAATTTGTCCATTGCTTTTTGAACTATTTCCGGAGTAGCTAAATAGTATTTGTTGACAGTTTCCCTTCCTTGGAAATAGACATCAGGGTTTTGAGCAGTACCGCGAATAAATGGTTTTTCCGGATTTAGAGCTCTCTCGCGGTGAGCTTTTACAAATTCATCATCAATCATTGCACGAATCACTTCCGTGGGGACTTCTTCTATCTTCTGAATTTCGTGAGAAGTTCTGAAGCCATCGAAGAAATGTAAAAATGGAATTCTTGATTCGAGTGTTGCTTTATGAGCAACAGTGGCTAGGTCCATTGCTTCTTGCGGAGAACCTGAAGCCAGAAGTGCAAATCCGGTTTGACGAGTTGCATATATATCACTATGATCGCCAAAAATGGACAATGCTTGTGCGGCAATTGAACGAGCCGAAACATGAAATACTGTCGGAGTCAATTCACCCGCAATTTTGAACATGTTCGGAATCATTAATAGCAAACCTTGGGAAGCGGTAAAAGTGGTTGTAAGTGCACCACTTTGCAAAGAACCGTGAACCGCACCTGAAGCACCACCCTCACTTTGCATTTCTGCTACAGAAGGCACTGTTCCCCAAATATTTTTTCTTCCTTGTGCCGACCAAGCATCGGACATCTCTCCCATTCCCGAAGAGGGAGTAATCGGGTAAATAGCGATTACTTCGGAACATTGATAAGCTACGGTAGCGGCAGCTTCGTTCCCGTCAATTGTTATTTTTCTACTATTCATTCAATTCTCCTTTTATTTAGATAATTATTTTCCCAAAATATTTTAGTATAGCAAAAATCAGACCAAAAGAATGCGAATGTCCTATTTTAATTTCCAGCTATTTTCAAAGATTTCAAAAATTGGAGCTTCTTATTTTTAATAATTTTCTAGAATTGCTCCCATTATTAGGAAGCATCTGTCTTAAGGAATACAAAAATAAGCATTAAAGGTCTCTTTTAAAAATCTCTTCCCAAGTACTTTTGCTCTCATTTGCAAATCACTTTAAATAATTTGGATAAAACAAAGAATGGATTTATACGATAGATGGGAAATATTTGATGACTTGAATCGGAGCTCCCTCTTTCCTTCATCCCTTTTCCCGGTTTAACGATAATTCAGTGCGCATTAGTACACATTCATACCGTTTTTGTTAATCATATTTAGGGTATCTCTTAACACGCCGAGCGATCTCTGGCTTAGCAAATCAATTTTGATTAATCCCATATCTTCTATAGGATACATATCGGGTTGAGTAATAATTATTCCCAAACCTTTGTTGGCAGCATATTCCAAAGCCACATAATTAGTAATTGGATTTTTGGTGATTACAATTCCCCCGGGATGAATACTCAAGTGGCGGGGATAACCTGCAATCTTCGAGGCAATTTTAATAATCGAGTTCCATGGTTCTTCTTCGAAATTCAAATTCTTTGCTTCGGGAAATTTTTTGGCCAAATCGGGTAAATTTTTAGCACTCGTCCAGGGAATAAACTTACTAAATTTGGATATCTCCTGATTCGAAACGCCGAATACCTTTGCCACTTCCCTGAATGCCGATCTTGCCCGGAAAGTAACAGTTGTAGATATCATTGCTACCTTATCATAACCGTATTTTTCGAAAACATACCTAACTATTTCATCTCTTTCTTTCCAGGAAAAGTCGAGATCCACATCGGGTGGAGAGCTTCGCCCTCTGTTCAAAAACCTTTCGAAATATAAGTTATGTTCCAACGGATCGACTTGCGTAAGCCCCAAACAATAAGCTACCAAACTATTAGCCGCAGAGCCCCTTCCAATCGACAATATATTTCTTTGTTTAGCCTCACGGACAATATCCCAAACTATCAAGAAGTAATCTGCAAAACCGAGTTCATCTATAACTTCCAGTTCATATTGCAATCTTTTAACCGCTTTTTCCGTTATGGGATGATATTTTTCCTCCAAACCCCGGAATGAAATTTTCCACAAATATGAAAAAGCTGTTTCGTTAGGAGGCAATGGGAATAGAGGGAATTTGTATTCGCCGAATTTCAAATCCACATTCGAGTTCTGGGCAATGTATTCCGCATTCCAAAGAGCTTCCGGAAGGGCGCGCCATATATACTTCATCTCGCTTGGCTTTTTCAAATAAAATTCCGGATCTGCTATATCCTCATCCTCCAGTAAACTCAGCGTTGTATTCTTTTGAATCGCCCTCATTACTTTATGCAGCAGAAAATCCTCTTCACTTTCGAAATATGCAGGTTGCGATGCTACAATTTGCAAGCCTTTGTTAATTGCAAAATTGTAAAGTTCCCTGGTTCTTTTTTTGTACTTTTCTGTGACTATCAGTTCCGCATAAAATATTTTTTTCAATGCTGGCGTAAAGTTCAATTTTCGAATCAATTCCAGCGAAGGGGAAATCACAAACAAATTTTGAGAAGCCGAATTAACAGCATCTATCAAAGAAAAATCTTCTTTCAATTTTCTTGCAGTAATTATTTTGCACAGTTCGGAATAACCGGTATTATTTCTTGCAATAAACACGGCATAATTTTTTTCATCCAGATCGTTTATACATGCACCCAGAACAGGTTTTATATTCTCCTCTCCTGCATGTTTTGCAAATTGTATTAGTCCGTACATTCCGTTAGTATCAGTAAGCGCAGCATACCCGCTTCCGTTTTTTTTTGCAAACGAAATAATTTTTTCGACCGGAATAGTTCCGTTCAATAAGGAATAATATGAATGCGTGTGAATTGGGAACATTTTTTCAATGTAGGGGATGTTTCAACATCCACCTACATTTACCTGTTTTTTTATCCACCGGTAAATTTAAAATCCGTCATAAAATCAACTACAAATTTTTCGCCATACCGACGTAGCATTTCCATTATTCTTTCCCGTGCCAATACCTCTGTTCCCCAATACCGGTATTCATGCCACGAATCAACAATTCCCCCATGCACCGGATTGTTTAACACATATTTTATTTGTCGTCTTAATTCATCTTGGCTTCTAATAATATGATCGTAATAATCATGCTGCCAACGAAACGCAATTTTATTTTGCGACAACCAATATCCCGACTTCTGCTTAAATAAATCCATGCATTTTTTCACATTGGATTCTTCATCGCACCCTTCTATAATTAAATGTGCATGGTCGGGCATAAACATGTAAATTCGTCCCCAACATTTTCTTTCCCGCATTACTTGCTTAAGGATGTTTTCCATTTGTACAAACATGTTTTCCGTTACAAACATTTTACGCCTTTCTTTCTCAACAACCGTGAATGCAACCTTTTTCTTGCCCCCATATTCATGTAATAGCAAACGATGCTTCTTTGTTATTATCTGTTTCATAATGGTTCCCGATTGTTTTATTAAATTTTGTGTCAATTTAAACCGTAGGCTCAGGCTGAAGCCTGAGCCTACGGTTATAATTATGGCATTCCGAATTTTATTGATGAATATCCGAATTTGTCGCGGATGTTTGTTATTGCCCTGAACATCTTCTTTCTTATTGTATCTTTGTCTTCGAATAAAATTTCCTGCTCTGCATATTCGCTGAACTTTGTCAATTTAATTCCAATCAATCGAATGCTTACACGACGGGTGTATGCTTTGCGGAACAAACCCGCCACTGTATCGAAAATTATTTTATCGTCATCTGTGGGTTTGATGGTTCTATCCCTT
This sequence comes from uncultured Melioribacteraceae bacterium, assembly GCA_964621225.1. Taxonomy (GTDB): domain Bacteria; phylum Bacteroidota; class Ignavibacteria; order Ignavibacteriales; family Melioribacteraceae; genus CAYNUJ01. Next base: position 7,581 of record CAZULK010000090.1, read on the forward strand.
GTTAACGTAACGAAATCGGAATAACGTAATTTCAAGCTTACCGTAGAAGCCTGCCAATTCCGGTCGCGCAGCAATTGACACACTTCCCCGGTTAATCTGAATAATGTCTCCTCCATTTTATTTACGTCCAACACATCTTTACCAAAAGTTCTCTCTTTCGAAATACTCTTTTGATGCGTAGGAGGATTCAAATATTCCTTTCCTTTACCATGTGCCTTTTGCCAAATATCCAAACCATACTTACCGAAAGCTGTAGCCAAATAATCTTCTCCTGCTTTTGCGATATCGCCAATTTTATAAAAACCTTTCTCATTTAATTTTTGTTTTGTTACTTTACCAATGCCGGGTATCGTCTCAACAGGCAAAGGGGCGAGAAAATCTTTTTCCATTCCCGGCAATACATATGTAATCCCTTTTGGTTTTGCATAGTCCGAACAAATTTTAGCAATTGTCTTATTGCTTCCTATACCAATTGAACATGGCAAAGATAATTTCACTTCAATTTCTTTTTGTAACTTTTGTGCAAAATGATACATCGAGCCATAAAGTCGCTGAGTACCCGTAAAGTCCATATAGAATTCATCAATGGATGCTTGTTCCAACTGCGGGGCATATTGTTCCAGTATCTTTTTAACGGCTTTTGAAAAATGGCTGTATTCCTCATGATGTCCGTGCAAATAAATGCCATGTGGACACAGACGGTATGCTTGTTTAATAGGCATAGCGGAATGTAGCCCGTATTCCCGTGCTTCGTAAGAGCAAGCCGCTACCACTCCCCTTCCGTATTCGGGATTTGCTCCTACAATAACAGGTTTCCCTTTAAGGGAAGGGTCAAGTATCCTTTCTACGGATACAAAAAATGAATCGAGGTCTAAATGAAATATTATTGGCATGAATTTCTAAAATTGTGATAAATAAAAATAGATTGACCTGCAATACCCTACTACTACATGTGTATAGAAAAGCAGGTCAATCCAAAGCAATTAAACATGATGTGTCTGCAATTCGTCATATTTTGTTAAGGCTAATTCGTTAAGTTCTTTTTTCAATTCCGAGGGAATTATCACTTTGTCGTAATATTTATCGTCTTTCCCTTTTTCGCTGGGAGCACTTACGAACAAGCCATTGGAACCCTCAACAAGTGTAAAACCTTTTATGATAATGCCTTCCTGTGTCTCAAGATCGAAGAATGCCTTGGTTTTGGTATTTCCTTCATAAGGATTCATCCGGTAAATTTTCATGTTTACCTCCTTTGTTATTAATAAATGAATTTATTTAGAGAGACTGTGTCTCGCTAAATTCATTTTCAATACTGGATAAGGAGAAAATCAAATTCCGGAATGGCGTCTTTTAAAACTTAATTGCCCACGTAAAACTTTGTGCAAGTTAAAAAATCAGTTAAAAATATGCAAGGGTTATTAAGAAATTAATCGCAAATTTAATCTTATAATACTTAAGCCGATTCGATAAAAACAAACACACTAACTTAACAATAATGTTAAGATTAATACAATCAATTGGTTGCGAACTCCCTTAACTTTGGATATGTTTTCACAATTGTTTCCGGCATTCTAATTTTGGCTCCGTCCTTTAAGTAATGCAGCAATTCGAAAGCATTTGCAACTGCTTTCCCCTGCGGATGATTGTTCATTATTATAAATATTTTTTTTGCTTTATTAAATACCTCTTTCAATTTGATACTGATTTCTGCAAGTTCTCCGGGAGAATACAAATAATCGTATCGTGCACTCCGCTCTTGATAAGTTTGTTTCTTACCGTAATCAGCCAAAGATTTTTTCCATGCCTCTTCGTTGCGTCCGTGGAACCTTACATAAACCGCTTCATTTCCTACTACCGGATCAAATTCAAACGCTTCGCCTATTTCCGGCTGGTCGATAGTACAAAAAGTAACGGTACGGGCTTTTTTATTCTGCCACGATTTATGGCGTACTTCCACAAATTTATCGTACACGTCAAATGTGTCTATCAGTCTGCGCAAATAATCGATATTGGCAGAGTTACAATCGAATGAATAAGGAAATTGAAGCAATAATCCGCCAAGCCGTTCGCTTTTTTGGAGCATATCCAAATTATGCTTTACCGCATTTATTTTTTCTTTAGTGAAATCATGTTTATGAGTAAAGTCCATATGCAATTTAATGGTAAACAGAAAGTCATCTTTATCCTCAACATTTTGGAGCCAGCCTTCCACAGTTTTAGGGGACACATAAGTATAATATGTCGAGTTCACCTCAACCACATTAAAATAACGGGCATAAAATTCCAGCCAATTAAAATCCTTGCTTTGTTTGAAAGGATAGAATTGAGGATGCCAGTCTTCGTAAGACCAGCCGGCTGTACCGGTATAGAGTTTTGGGGTTTGCATAAAATTTGAATTAAACTTTCTTGATCGAAGCACTAAAATAATATCGAAGAGAAATTAGTTAGATTTGGTCCAGTCCTCTATTTTTATATTGCGCATTCTATTGAAGTGTTGAAAATTATTAGTAACCAATATTAAATTATTTGTAATTGCTGTGGCTCCGATTAATAAATCAAAATCGTCCACAATATTTCCTTCTCTACGCAGTCTGGCCTTTTCTTTTGCATACACGTCCAAGGAATTAATGATGGGAAATATTCTTATACCACTTATAAAAGTATCTAATACCAGCCTGTTTTTTTCTTTATGTTCACTATTCCCTACTCCAAATTTTAACTCAGCCAAGGTTATTTCAGAAATACAACAATTATTATAGCCCGCCTTTTTAAACTTTTCGTCAAGTCCAAACAGCCCTTTCATGTAGTAAATACAAATATTAGTATCTAAAAGGTATTTCATTATAACGTTTTAATTTCTCGCTTGAATGTCCTGCTTGAACGAATTTCGTCAATTATTTTTTCCGCCGATTTCTTTGATTCCCAAGCCCCGAAAGCTAATTCAATTGATCTATCATTCGTATTCAAATCAGTTTTTAGTGTTTCGGTCAGTTTGGTTATTAATTCTTTCTTAATTTCCGGACTTAAATTCTTTAACAACCGGAAATAATCTTCAACGATTTTATTATTTAAATATATATTTCCCATTATTTTTTATTTCCACTTTTGTTTTCAATTGTTCTAAATATATCTTTTTTCCTGCTGAATGTAAATATTTTAAATAATATTATTTTGCCCATGTAATAACTCGATAAAAATGTCAGTATTGCAAACTTGCTCAAGATGCTTTGCCATTGAAGAATTGCTTTGTTGCTTGATGTTCATAATTAAATTTTATAAAACGGGCATTAAATTACATCCACTTACATATCCGCATACGGCATTCTCGGTTCTTTGCCCAGAAGACGGGCATAAACAGCCAAAGCTCCGCGGTGAT
>CAZULK010000091.1:0-5983 GCA_964621225.1 uncultured Melioribacteraceae bacterium
TGATAATCCTGGTTATGTGAAGATTGAAGTATATAATTCATTAGGACAAAAAATTAGCGAATTGGTAAATGAATATAAAATGATGGGAAATTACAGGGTTGAGTTTAATGCTTCTAATTTACCAAGCGGAATATATTTTTATAGACTAAATTCGGGAAGGCAAACTTTAGTAAAGAAAATGCTTCTTTTAAAGTAGTAACATATTAAAAACCGGATATCAAATATTCTTTTATTCTTTTTATTATCTTTGCACTTTCGAAAATAAATAATTGGTAAATATGAATATTTGGTTAGCCGGTTTGCTGGTGTTTTTGTTTAATTTGCCTTTCGGTTACTGGCGGGCAAACGTAAGAAAATTTTCCTTACAATGGGCTCTTGCAATTCACATCCCCGTTCCGTTTGTTATTCTTTTAAGACTTTACGGAAATATCGGATTTGCGTTCATTACATATCCCATTATGATTGCCTCCTTTTTCGGAGGGCAATTTGTAGGGAAAAAGCTTTTTTCTCTTATTTCTCCGCAATTGCAAATGCCGCAAACTTCATGTCTTTTCGTAGATCTGTTTCGATTAAGAAAATAACATAAAGTATTTAAAATAAATAACCCCCTCTTGCCAAGGGGGTTTTTCAATTTATATTTCTATTGATTAATATCTGTAATAATCGGGTTTATAGGGTCCTTCCACCGGAACACCGATATATTCTGCTTGTTCCGGAGTAAGCTTTGTAAGATGAACTCCGAGTTTTTCCAAGTGAAGTCTTGCAACCTCTTCGTCCAAATGCTTCGGTAATGTGTACACACCCACTTCATATTTCTTTTGCCACAATTCTATTTGAGCAAGAGTTTGATTTGTGAATGAGTTGCTCATCACAAAAGATGGGTGTCCGGTAGCATTGCCAAGATTTACAAGTCTTCCGTCCGAAAGCAGAATTATTGAGTGTCCGTCCGGGAAAACATATTGATCAACCTGAGGCTTGATGTTGATATGCTTAATGCCCGGGTATTGTTTCAGTTTCTCAACTTGAATTTCGTTGTCGAAGTGACCGATATTGCAAACAATGGCGCCGTCTTTCATTTTTTCCATGTGTTCAATCCGGATTACGTCTTTATTACCGGTTGTAGTTACATAGATATCGCCAATATCGAGTACGTCTTCTACTGTTTTAACCTGGTATCCTTCCATTGCCGCTTGAAGCGCGCATATAGGATCGATTTCGGTTACAATTACGTTTGCGCCGAATCCTCTCATAGACTGAGCGGAACCCTTTCCAACGTCTCCGTAACCACAGACCACCACGTTTTTGCCGGCAACCATAATGTCGGTGCCTCTCTTAATTCCGTCTGCCAAAGATTCGCGGCAGCCGTAGAGATTATCGAATTTCGATTTTGTTACGCTGTCGTTCACATTTATTGCGGGGAAAAGGAGCTCGCCTTTTTCCATCATCTGATACAATCTGTGAACGCCGGTGGTTGTTTCTTCGGAAACACCTTTGATATTCTTGGCAACATTGTGCCATTTGTTGGGATTAACGGCTAATATTTGCTTCAGTTTTTTAACTAGTTCAATTTCATCTTCGCCGGTTGGGTTATAATCGAGAGCCGAAGCATCTTCTTCCGCTCTGTAACCGAGATGAATCATCAAAGTTGCGTCTCCGCCGTCGTCCACAATCAAATCGGGACCGCTTCCGTCCGGAAAGGTTAATGCCTGTTCGGTGCACCACCAATATTCTTCGAGTGTTTCCCCTTTCCATGCATAAACCGCAACGCCGCGTTCGGCAACTGCAGCCGCAGCATGGTCCTGTGTGGAATAAATATTGCAGCTGGCCCAACGGACATCTGCGCCCAATTCAACCAGTGTTTCGATTAAAACGGCAGTTTGAATTGTCATATGCAGTGAGCCGGAAATTTTTGCACCCTTTAACGGTTTCGATTCTCCGTATTTTTCGCGGAGAGCCATTAAACCGGGCATCTCTTTTTCGGCTAAAAGTATTTCTTTTCTTCCCCAGTCTGCAAGGGACAAGTCCTTTACTTTGTAAGGAAGTTGTTCTGTTTCTATTTGTGACATATTGTTACCTTCTATTATTTATATTTCTTAAACTTATCTACCAAGTCCAATCTTTCCCAAGTGAAAGTTTTCTCTTTTCTTCCGAAATGACCGTATGCAGCAGTGTTGCTGTAAATCGGTTTGCGAAGATCGAGAGATTTTATAATTCCCTCGGGGGTAAGATCAACTTCTTTCATTATCATCTTGGATATTTCGGAATCGGGTATTACGCCGGTTCCCTTTGTATCTACAAAAACGGATACCGGTTCTTTAACGCCTATTGCGTAAGCAACCTGAACCAAGCATTCTTTGGCAAGTTTGGCAGCCACAACGTTTTTAGCAACCCAGCGGGCTGCATAAGTTGCGCTTCTGTCAACCTTGCTCGGATCTTTGCCGGAAAATGCGCCGCCTCCGTGAGGAGCCCAGCCACCGTAAGTGTCCACAATGATTTTTCTTCCTGTCAATCCGCTGTCTCCGTGAGGACCTCCGATTTCGAATCTTCCGGTGGGATTAACATAATATTTTGTTTTTTTGTCGAGCAGTCTTGCCGGAATAACTTTCTTAACAACGTGCTCTATTACGTCTTTCTTTATTTTGCTTTGTCTTACGTTGCCATCGTGCTGTGTGGAAATAACAACCGCATCAACTCTAATGGGTTTGTGGTTGTCGTCGTATTCTATTGTTACCTGGGACTTTGAATCGGGTCTCAAGTAAGGCATAAGTTTTTTGTTCTTTTTTCTTATGTCGGCAAGTTTTTTAACAAGTTTATGCGCATACATAATAGGCATAGGCATATATTCGGGTGTTTGGTCGCAAGCATAACCGAACATAATGCCTTGGTCTCCCGCGCCGCCTTTATCAACGCCCATTGCAATATCTGGCGATTGGGAATGAAGCGCGTTCAGCACGGAACAAGATTCCGCATCGAATTTATAATCCGCAGATGTGTAACCTATTCTGCGAATAGTTTCCCTTACAACATCTTGCAATTCTATATAAGCTTTGGTGGTTACTTCTCCGCCAACAACCACCAATCCGGTTGAAACGAAAGTTTCGCAAGCAACTCTGGAGTTTGGATCTTGAGCTAACAAGGCATCCAAAACTGCATCGGATATTGCATCGCACACTTTATCCGGATGACCTTCGGATACCGATTCGGATGTGAACAAGTATGACATTTATTATCTCCTATATATTATTGAATTTCCAGTTCCGACGAATCGCCGGCATTTAATTTTTTAAAATTTCCTTTTATCAATGAATTACTTCCGATGATCGAATTTTCCAGCATCGTGCGCACAACCGTTGCACCGGGATTAACAATGCTGTTTCTTATAATACATTCCTCCACTTGAGCATTTTCCGATATTGTTGCGTATGGTCCTATTACGCTGTTCTTTACTATTGCCGAAGGAGAAATATAAACCGGGGGAATAACAACAACCGACCCGTTTTTATATTTAAAATTGTTATTGTCCAATATGAACTTGTTGGTGCTAAGCAATGTTTCCGGCTTTCCGCAATCGTACCATCCGTCCACTTGGAATGTAGAAAACTTTTCACCGTTATCAATCATCAGTTGAAGAGCATCAGTTAATTGATATTCTCCGCGGGTTTTAATTCCGTCGTTAATCAATTTGTTTAACGCATCCTTAAGCAGACCGGAATTTTTCACATAATACAAACCTACCAAAGCAAGTTTGGAAACCGGTTTGCTCGGCTTTTCGATCAACTTGCTTACCAATCCGTTTTCCGTAAAAGCAACGCCGAATCTCGAAGGGTCGTCAACTGTTTTTACTCCCAAAGAGGAATATTCTTGTTTGAAAACGTTTTTTATATCAATATCGAAAACCGTGTCACCCAAAACAATAAAGAGTTCATCGTCGTCGAATGTAGGTATTGCGGTATAAATAGCGTGACCGAGTCCCAACATTTCCTCTTGTTCCACATAAGAGCCTTTTATTTTGGGAAATTCTTTGCTCACGTAATCGCGGATTTTTTCTCCCAAATAGCCTGTAATAAATGTAACCTTGTAGATTTTCTCTTCCACAAGCTTTTCTAGAATGTGGCCCAAAATCGGTTTGTCGCCAACGTTCAACAGAACTTTTGGCGTTGAATGTGTATGAGGTCTTAACCTCGTTCCGAATCCGGCTACCGGTATAATAGCCCTCACGATAAATCCTTATTTTGTTTATATTTAGAACAACAAAATTACGCAATACCCCAACTATTATCAAACAATTAAAAACATTGTGATGTAGCTATATGAAAACAAAAATTACTGAATTATTTAACATTGAATTACCAATAATCCAAGCCGGAATGGTTTGGGTTTCCGGTTGGAAACTTGCTTCGGCTGTAAGTAACTGCGGCGGACTGGGATTAATAGGCGCCGGATCGATGAAACCGGAATTGCTGAAAGAACATATTCAAAAATGCAAGAATGCAACCTCGAAACCTTTCGGTGTAAATCTTCCTTTGTTAAGAGGGGATATTAATGATCTGATTGACGTTGTGATCGAAGAAGAAGTTAAAATTGTATTTACTTCCGCCGGTCACCCGGGAAAATATATCGACAGATTCAAAGATGCGGGAATGAAGGTTGTACATGTTGTTTCCAATGTGAAACAAGGATTGAAATCGGAATCGGTCGGCTGCGATGCGGTTGTTGGAGAAGGAGTTGAAGCCGGAGGTCACAACGGAAAGGACGAAATAACAACGTTTGTGTTGATTCCACAATTGGCGGATGCATTGAAAATTCCGGTGATTGCAGCCGGCGGAATTGCGGACGGCAGAGGAATAATAGCAGCATTGGCCCTCGGTGCAGAGGGTGTGCAAATTGGTACAAGATTCGCTGCCACGGTGGAATCTTCGGCGCATCAGCATTACAAAGAAAAGATTGTTGAAGCTGCGGATAGCGATACAACGCTTATTTTCAAAAACCTTGGCATGGCAAGGGTAATAAAAAATAAATTGAGCGAAGAAGCCCAATTGCTCGAAAGCCGCGGGGCAACCCTAGAGGAACTTAAAGAATTGCTCGGCAGCAAAAGGGAACGCGCCGGTATATTCGAAGGCAACGAAGAGGAAGGAATGTTCGAAGCGGGTCAATGCGCTGGAATGATACACGAAGTTTTAACCGTGGAACAACTCTTTGAAAAATTCAAAGATGAAATGAATTCCACCCTGACGAAACTACAAAGTTAATTTATAATTATATTTGTGTATTCGTTCTAAAATTTTTGCCCCCGTAGCTCAGTGGATAGAGCAGTGGCCTCCGGAGCCACGTGCGTAGGTTCGATTCCTACCGGGGGTACAAATATACCGGTTAGTTTACAATGAAAATTCTTTTCTCCATAATTATCCTTCTTTATTCATTTGGTTTGAATGCACAATCGATTCGACCTGTGCGAGACACTGTGGGATTCTGTTGGAATCCGGAGGAGATGGATAGATTCATTGAATTTCTTAACGAAGAAAATCATGACGAAATTAAAGTGAAAGGCATTCCGGTAGCAGCCATTTCCCCGCATGATGATTATCTTTACGCGGGAAGGGTTTATTCCGGATTGTATAAAATCATTAAGGCAAAAGAAATTGTTATTTTCGGTGTGGTTCACGGAACTGTCAGAAGGGCGATGAATGATCCTAAAAATGTTTTGATTCTCGATTCCTTTGATTATTGGAAAGGACCATACGGCAAGGTTAATATTTCCCCCTTGAGGGAAATGATTGAAAGTGAATTGCCTGATGATTATTATCTTATTAGCAACAAAGCGCATACGATAGAACATTCAATAGAAGCGCTTATTCCTTTTTTGCAGCATTATAATAAAGATTTAATAATCACTCCTATTATGGTTGCCAAAATGCCGGAGGAAAGGGCGGAACTGATTTCGGGCGAGCTTGCAGAGGTGATAAAGAAATATATTAAATTAAAG
>CAZULK010000091.1:6083-10845 GCA_964621225.1 uncultured Melioribacteraceae bacterium
GGAACTGATTTCGGGCGAGCTTGCAGAGGTGATAAAGAAATATATTAAATTAAAGCACTACAAGCCGGGCAAAGATATTTTCTTTCTCATCTCGAACGATGCAAATCATTACGGGGAAGATTTTAACAATTATCCCTTTGGTCTCGATTCCGCTGCGCATAAGCTGGCAACGAATAAAGACAAAGAAATTATAGAAATGAACTTGGCTTGTAAAATCACCAAAGATAAAATAAAAAAGTTAACAAGATGTATTTGGGAAGATTACGGTTCCGGCACACCCTTGTGGTGCGGAAGATATCCGATTGTATTCGGATTAATGACGATAAATAAAATAGTTAGCGAATTATGGAAAAAGAATATCACGGGACATTTAATTAAATATTCCGATACATTAACCGAAGGCAAGTTACCCTTTTCCCCAACCAGAATGGGCTTTACTGCACCGGTATCCGAAAAGCATTGGGTTGGATTTTATAGTTTATATTTCTCTTTGTAAACAATTCAGGAATACAGCATAAATTAATGTCTTGAGTTTAGAGATAAAAATTGTTATAATGTATCTGAATTGTTGAATTCTCCTCAGAAAAATCCTCATACTACAGACAATTGACAACTACTTTACTGTTACTTACGCCAAAATTTTAGATAATTGAATAAGTTATATATCCGGAGGTAAAGATGAACCGAAACGGAATAGCATTGGATACCTACCTTCAAGAATTAAAGGACGGTAAACATCATTTCGAAAATGTATTCGAGGCATTGGCCAGAATGCTTTTTTCAGACCCGAAGCAGATAAAGACAATTATTGTTAACGGAAGGAACACTTACGAATTCCTCCGTTTCAGGGAAGGGAAAAAACATATAATCGGTATGCACGAAGTGATTAATAATTTTGTGGCATTTATTAAAGATGCAGCAGAAGGCGGAGAAAGCAAAGAAATGGCTTTTGTGCTTGTGGGTGAACCGGGTAACGGAAAAACATTTTTCGTTGAATATGTTTCCGCAATGTATAGGGATTTTATTTCGATACCCGAAAACAACAAGTACACTTTCCGCTTCACCATACCGGATGGACTTGAAGGGTTTGGCAAAATAAAAGTAATTGAATCCCAAACATTCGAAGACCCGGTTGTGCTGGCGATGAATCTTTTCGAAAATACAGAGGAAGCAAAGGAGTATTTTTCTTCGCTCGGGTTCGATTCAAAACAAATTGATCATTTATATACAAACTACCGTCCCCTTGGAGCTGATACGGAATATATACTGAGGGAAATGAAAAACTTTTTCGATAACGATATCGAAAAGATTAAAGAACACGTTTCGGTTGTTAAAATTCCGATAAGTTCAACGCTCGGTACCATAACTGGAAAATATCCGGCAAAGGATAAGTTAACCAGCTCCGGTGTAGACCTCGTAGGCGAAGAAAGCATTCAAAGATTATTACACATCACCGACACCAACAATCCATACAGGTTCGACCTCAGGCGCGGTGCGCTTGCCAGGGTCGGAGGTGGAGGAATTCACTTTGCCGATGAGATATTTAAGAATAAAACCGACTTGATGAAAATCTATTTGGGTGTTATTCAAAACAGACAAATAGAAATAGATGCATTCAAATGGCCTATTGATACATTCATAATTGCAACAAGCAATAACGCGGATGTTCAAAATTACAGAGCCAACGGAGAAGAAAAACCGATACTCGACCGCTGCAAGTTCTGTTATGTTGCGCACAACACAAATTACAGATTGCAGGAAGAATTGACCAAGTATGCTTTGGGTGACGGTAATAAAACAACATTCATGGGCGAAAGTCTGCATGTTGACCCCAATTATATTTATGTACTTTCGGTTTTGGTAACCCTAAGCCGTTTGCCGCGAGTGGAAGATAAACTTACTCCGGTTGAAATGATGAAACTTGCCGCCGGGGAAGTTGCTGGAGAAAAGAGTATGAAAGCCCTTGCCGAAATAGTTGAAGAATTGGAACACGAATCGGATACTACAAAAAGGTTCGGTCAAAAAGGATTGGGTCAAAGGGACTTGGCAAGAATGATAAATACACAAAGGGGTTTTCCCGAAACAAACGAAGGTCGCTGTTTGTTTGCCCTCGATATATTTAAGGCTGCGGAAGATGTGATTCTCGATTATATTCAAGACAATACTGAACGTGCAAAATATTTTGACGATATCAAAATTGCAAAAGGGCTTTACCGTAAAAGAATAAGAACGGAAATGTTCAATGCATTTATGGATGAGCCTACGGCAATAAAGAAAGACGTGATGATGTATGTTAATATGATTGTCGGAATGGGCCGCTCGGACCTCGGAGCGGATAAAATAATCACTTACCGGGATCCACAGACCGGCAAGACACAGCCTCTTAAAATTGACGAAAGATTTGTGAATGCTGTAGAAAACGAACTTGAACTTAAAACAGAAGAACAGAAAGAATCTTTCAGATCGCAGATAAGAAAGATTTATGCTCAAAAGTTACAAACAGATAAGAATTATGATTTTATGGATAATGTGGATTTGGTGAAGGCCGTTACCGACACAAGGTTGAACAGCGACATTGCTTCTGCCGGAGGCTTGGTGGGAGCTTTGGCAAACAGAACAAACGAAGACAATGAAAAGCTGTACAATAGAATTGTCGATACAATGACAAAGAAACTTAACTATTGTAATACTTGCGCGGAAAAAACTATTGAGTTCTTCTGTACACAAGATCATCAGACATAAAATGGAAAAGGAAAAAACTCAAAATATAGAAGATTTTTTGTGGGAATATTTTCTGAAAAACGGATCCGGGATAAAACCGCTGTATGATTACAACGATGCAGAGTTTTTTTCTGCATTAACCGGGAGCGCTTCCCACACATCCAGGATTTTTGATCTTGAACGTCTTTTGGAAAAAGATAAGCTAAGGGAAAAAGATGGCTTCCCCAGAAAAATCCGGTTGGGGAAATTAATTAAACCTATGCGAAACGCTTCCGATAAAACGGTTGTTGTGCCAACCACAACAGAAGAAAAGTTCTATCATTTCAATCGTGTGCCCGATTTATCCGAAGGACAACCGACCGGAGGAACGGGGGAAGGAGACGAAGGAGAAGTAATAGGTGAAGAACCGATTAGACCTTCGGAGGAAGGAGAAGGAACCGGTGCGGGGCAAGGCGAAGGTGCAGAACATGGAATGGGAGCCGACGCATACGAGGTGGGAAAAATTCTTACCGAACAGTTCGAATTACCAAATATAAAAGAGAAGGGAAAGAAAACTTCGCTTACAAAATTTACTTATGAATTGTCGGACAGAAATCCGGGACATGGTCAGTTGCTTGATAAGAAAGCCACATTAAAAAAAATAGTTAAAACTAATTTGGGACTCGAGTTCTTAACTGCCGATAATATTGAAACGGATAAACTACTTATTTCGCCAAAAGACAGGATTTACAGAATACTTTCGAAAGAAAAGGATTTCGAAAGCCAAGCGGTGGTTTTCTTCGTCCGGGATTATTCCGGTTCTATGCAAGGCAAACCTACCGAAGCCGTTGTAACGCAGCATATTTACATTTACAGCTGGTTGCTGTATCAATATGAAAGGCAAGTTATAAGCAGATTTATTGTTCACGATACGGAAGCGGAGGAAGTTCCCGACTTTTATACTTATTATAATAAAAATGTTGCGGGCGGAACACAAGTATTTTCAGCTTACAGAATGGTTAACAAAATTGTGGAAGAAGAAGGACTCGAAAGGGATTATAATATTTATATATTCCACGGCACTGACGGAGACGATTGGGATTCGAAGGGAGAACAAACCCTTCCAGAATTAAAAAAGATGCTCTCGTATGCAAGCCGGATAGGCATAACGATTGCTGAGAACGAATATTCGAAACATGGCAACACGACAGTTGAAGCGTATTTGAAAAAATCGAATTTATTGGAAACAGAGTCCGATCTTCTCCACTTCGATTCCTTCAGGGCTTCCGACGCTAACGAAGAAAGAATTATTCAAAGTATAAAAGAGTTGATTTCATAGTGGAACTGATAAATCAACATACAAAAAAGATAATGGAAGGCTGCAAGGAAAGGGCAGCCGATGCCGGATTGAAGTTCGATAAAGAAACTCTTGAATATATTGTGAGCAATATGGATATGGTTGAACTGACGCCAAAAAATATGATTCCGACTCTTTATGATTATTGGCTGCAGGACATTCAAGTTATTAGAGGCAAGGGTGAGTATGAACTATATCCACACAATCCATACGAAACGGTTATAAACACACGCCCGGCAATATCTTTTTACAACGACAATAATCCCGATTGGTTAAACGTGATGATATTCTATCACGTATTGGCTCACATTGATTTCTTTCAGAACAATAAGTTTTTTCAAAAAACTTGGGATTACGATTTTAAAGAAAAAGCATTAACGGAAAAAAGAATTATCGCACGTTTGCGTTCACAGAAAGGTAGAGCGGTTGATTATATTATTGAATTTGCAAGAGGGATTGATAACTTGGTTTCCTATTATAAAGATTTGCATGACACGGAAAACAACAGCGCTTTGAATCTTTCTCCAAAGGCAGATTACTATTTCAATTACTTTTTACAAGATGAAAAGAAAGTCGGACTGAAATATTTTCTGGAAGAGGTTAACCGGTATAATTCAATGATGGATAAGAATGGTGAAAAATTTGAAGAAGAGTTTTTTTCTTCACTTTCATCCAAATATCCCGAGTTCGAAGAGAAGTTCAAAA
>CAZULK010000092.1:0-10698 GCA_964621225.1 uncultured Melioribacteraceae bacterium
CCTTCCAACCAAATTTTCAGCTTGTCTGAATTTTCATCCATTTGACTTACAATAAAAATAAGTTCAATTTTTGATCTACTTTCAGCAACACCTTTTAATGCTTCTCCGGTAACAAATATCTCTTTTATATGGAATTCATCTTTATCCACAGCTGCGGCAATTTTATTGGCAACATTCAATCTCCAATCATTTTCGTCAACAATCTTTTCGTCACCCGATTTGAATTTTGTGAACGAATCACGTTGACTTGAGGGAGCGAGAATTGCCATCGCCTCATCCAATTCCGCATTCATCAAAATTTTGCATATCAATCCACCTGTGGTTTTCGGTATATCAATTACCTTAATGTATTCTTGGAGTTCTCCATATTCAGGTAAAATATGAGTCAATAAGTTTTCAGCGTTGTTGAAGAATTCTTGATTATAAATATTCCCGGGTTCATCCGGGTACAAAGGTAAATATCTAATCGATGCTTCTGCCAAATCCTGGAAAAAGTGTGTACCAAAGGATAAATCCGGCACATAATTCCCTTTCTTCTTAGCAACTTCTATTAAAACCGAGGTATTGTTAATATCAGCATAAGTAACGCTAACACCCAATTTAATATCGCCTCTACTTCCCCATCTGCCGGGACCGATTAAAACGAATTTCCGTTTGGGAAGAATTTTATTGATTTTTCCGATTGCTTCCCCAACAGCCTTTAGCATATCTCTCGATTCAATCTCGGAATATTTATCAGGATCTACAATCACGAGATGAGTGATATCTGGAACACTTCCGTTGGAAACAAATCTATTTGCGGTGAATAGAATTTTTTCACGGGGATAGTTTGCCGGTATTTTAGCCGGAGCGTTTTCTCCTTCATAATGTTGCGGTCTGCATTGTAATAAATAAAAATTCTTATCATCGTGTGCAAATTCAATGTCAACGGGGGTTTTTAATTTCTCCTCCAAAATATCCAAAATCCTTTTCATGTTTTCCAAGAAATCAGTCTTGGAGAGTAACCCTTCAAAATCGGGCACAAGGTCTTCAGGTTCAATTTTATCCCCAAATCCCATTATCGGGCGTATCATATTCCCTTGTATTTGTGAAAATACTTTGTTGAAGAGAGGATAATTATCGCCTATTTCTTTTAATAAATCTGACAACTCAATTGTCTCAAAAGTATTCGTACTTAAATTTATTACATCAATTTTCTTGGGACTATAGCGAATATTTTCTTCGAACGAAACATTAACTCTTAAATTCGGTTGGCCCGGAGAAACGAGAATTGGATAATCATCGCTTAATCTATCAACAGCTCTTGTTCCCAAACCGGGAACTATCCTTACCAATCCGTCTTTTCTTCTAATTCGTGGCGACCAACGGAATTCATTGTTACTGAAGGCAACCCCGGCGAATGCAGGTAAATAGTATTTCCCCACCTTTGTACCAACAACTTCTTGAATCATTATTCCCATCTCCTCATGGAAATCTATCAAACCCCTTTCGGAGCGGTATTGAATCGGGTCGGGGCCAAAAGTCGAAGCATACACTTCTGCTACCGCATCTGTTAGTGCTGCAAGGCGTTCTCTCTTTTTGCCTTGATTGGCAAGAAACAAACTCTTGTATTTACCACTGAATGCCGCACCAACTTGATCTTCCATTAAAGATGAACTTCGAACAATCAATGGTTTTGTCCCGAAATCATCCAATGCAAAAGATAAGCCTTTTAACATTTCGGGAGGGAATTCGGAATTTTTAAACATCTGAACGATTTGCGGATACTCCAACCGGACTTCTTCAATATCTTTATATTTTTGCTCGTATACTTCTTCCAAATCGTTGTGATACATAAAATGCATTATCCCGTCGGAAGTGATGTGCCAGGTTTTTGGGGTTTTAACTTTTAATGTTATCCCCGCGTCTTTAACTTCCCTCCGTAAAATATTTTTAGCCAGGAAAAGGCCTGCACTCTTTCCACCAAGTTTTCCGTGTGACGTAGGAGGAAAAACCATTTTGTCTATCAACCTGTGGAAGTCGGTAATTTTTACAAATTCTTTGGCAATATTAATAAACTGAATTTGATCTGTAAAAAATCTTCTCAACAATGAAACGCGCAAACCTTTAACAACAGCAGGACTCATTTGGAACTTTTCCGGTGCAAGGTGATAATATTTCCGGATTGCATCACTTATTTCGGAAAGAGAAGTATCCTGGTTTTCCAAAGTTTTTACTAATCCCCCCGTCCGGTCTTCCCTAATCCATTCCTGAATTTTCAGTGTTAATGTTTCGGGTGCAAAATTATCCGTCGCCAATCCCAATATTGCTTCGATATACTCGTCATAATTAGTTATGACCTTTTTACGTAAAGGACGGTTTTCGTCAACGGTAGATTTTTGGCCTGACGGTTTTAGCTCCACACTGGATAATTTGAGAAGTTTCTCCGCTCCGTGAACGCCTTCCCAAATAAGTTGATGTAAAATTTTATGTAACAATCGAATGAACAAATTCGGTTCGGTTTTGCGGATTATATCCAAAACCACTTTCCAACCGGCTTCATTAATCACTGTTTTTACTTCATCCGAAACTTTTCCGTCGCCGTGCAACTCTCTTAATTTAGTTTGAAGGATATAATGAGCGAGTCTGTCTGCAATTGTTCTTAGCATTTTTAATTCATGGTGGGTAAAAGGACCATGATCCGCTTCGGGGAATTCCCGTGAATAAAATACCGTGATTCCTCCCACTTCTTCATTGTGAATTAGAATGGGTGAATAAATCAGCCACGGGGTTTCCGGGAAAGGATGGAGTCTATAAGTTTTTCCGTCGAACTCAATCTTTGCTTCCACAGCCTGGTGATGTTCAAATCCCCTCGGCAATTCTTTAAGTAAGTCGACAAAAATATCTGTGAAATTTTTATAACTTACTTTCAATAATCTTTCAATAGCATAAATGCATTCGAATTCCTTCCCGTGGGAACGAATATCTTCGATAATAGCTTCAAATTTTTTTTCAGAGCTCATTTTCTTCCGTCATAATTCTTATAAACAAAGTTACGAATTGCTCATTTAAAGAAAAAGCCCGCTCGAAAAATTCGGCGGGCTTGTCCGGTTGAAAATATTTAATTAAACCCAACCTCTATCTCTGCATGCTTCGGCAACTCTTCTGATAGAGATTACATAAGCTGCATCTCTCATATAGAGGTTTTTGCTTTTAGCTAATTCATAAACTGCGTTGAAAGCACTGGTCATTTTATCGTCCAATCTGGATAAAACTTCTTCTTTTGTCCAGAAGAAATTCATATTGCTTTGAACTTGTTCGAAATAGCTGCAAGTTACTCCGCCAGCATTTGCAAGGAAATCGGGAATAACGAAAATTCCTTTCTCCTCAATAATTTTATCAGCTTCCGGAGTAGTTGGACCGTTTGCTCCTTCCAAAAGAACTTTAACGGAATCTTTGATATTAACAACGGTATCTTCACGAATTTGATTTTCCAATGCACAAGGAATCAAAATATCAACCTCTTGAGCTATCCAATCATCTCCGGGTAGTACCTCGTAACCCAATTCCTTGGCTTTATCTTTATTTATTCCACCGAATCTATCGGTTATCTTAAGCAATTCATCAATGTCGATTCCACTTTCACGTTTGAAAGTATATGCACATTGATCCGCTTGATCCCATGAAGAAACACAGACAACAGTCCCACCCAGTTCGGTATATTTTCTTACGGCGTATTGAGCAACATTACCAAATCCTTGAACGGCAGCTTTAGTTTTCGTAATATCAATATTTAATTTTTTAAGTGCTTCCCTAAGCGTAAAAATAACACCAAATCCGGTAGCTTCCGTTCTACCCAAAGAACCTCCTAAACCTACCGGTTTACCTGTAATGAAACCAGGATATTTTCCACCGTGGATAGTTTCGAACTCGTCGAGCATCCAAAGCATATGTTGTGCATTTGTCATAACGTCCGGTGCAGGAACATCATTAATCGGACCTACGTTTTTTGCCATTTGCCTAACCCATCCACGCGATATTGCTTCCTGTTCCCTCATACTCAGGTTATGAGGATCACAGATTACTCCACCTTTACCTCCGCCCAATGGGATATCTACAACGGCACATTTCCAAGTCATCCACATTGCCAATGCTCTTACGGTATCTATTGTTTCTTGCGGGTGGAATCTAATTCCGCCTTTGCTAGGTCCTCTTGCATCGTTGTGTTGTACTCTAAATCCTTTAAATATTTTAACGTTACCGTCATCCATCCTAACGGGAATAGAGAATTGATATTCTCTAAGCGGATTGCGCAATAATTCCCTTGTAGCCTCATCTAAACCAATTAAATCCGCCACCTTATCGAATTGCTTTTGTGCCATTTCAAAAGCATTAAAGTTTTTAGTAGCCATGAAAACCTCTCACTATATCATAATTTGACATTATAAAATAAATTGACATAAGTAACATAGCATAACTAAATTTTTTTGCAAAATATTCGATAATAAAAAACGGATAAAATTACCTATTCTTTTAGGACAATTTTTTGTAATTTAACATAGATTTTTGAGTGCTTTTTATAAAGGGATATATGGCCGAAGAAACTGACAATACAGTAAAGAAATTGTCCGCGGAAGAAGAAATTTCTTCTCTCAAAAAAAAGCTTGCCGAACTTGAAAAGAAAAATCAAGAATATTTTAAACAAGTTCAGCAATGGGAATCATTTCTGAAAAACACAGAAGACGGATTGGTAGTAATGGACAATCTGAAAATTGTCGATTGCAACCCAAAAGCACTCGAATTTTTCAAAGTGACTAAAGATGAATTTATCGGCAAATCACCAATCCATTTTTCACCTAAATTCCAAGAAGACGGTTCCGATTCGAGAGCGAAAGCGATCGAACTCCAAAAGGGATTAAGAACGGATAAATCCGTTTCATTCGAATGGCTATTCAAAAGAAAAAACGGAACAACCTTCTATGCTTTGGTTACATTAACAAGAATCCCGCAATTAGGTCCGAATTTTGTTCAAGCATTAATCAAAGATATTCACGACTTGAAAATTGCTCAGTACGAATTAAAGCAGAGCGAAGACAGATACAAAAATATTGTCGAAAACGCATCGGAAATAATTGTCCGACTCGATCCGGTTTGGAAATTTATTTTTGTGAATAAAACATTTTCGATGCTGCTTAAATATGGTGAGCAGGAATTATTCGGAAGGGATTTTTTCTCCATTATCCCTAAGTCACATAGGGATAAAATCCAGAAGAAATTAACCGATCCGGGTACTACCGGAGGTATTTCATATTTTGAAATTCCCCTAAAATCTTCAGACGGAAGACTTCTCTGGTTTGCCGTCTATAAAAAGACAATTATTAAAAATGATAGAGTATATCGTATTCAGTTGAGTGGACTGAATATAACCGAAAAGAAAAAATTGGAAGATATGCAAGGCGTGTTCTTCCAAATTTCGGAAACGTTGTTGAAACCAATTAAATTAAATGATCTCTATCCTCTCATCCATGAACAAGTAGCAAAACTTATCCCGGCAAAGAATTTCTACATCGCTCTTGTAGACGATGAACGCGAAATGATTTCATTCCCCTATTTTATAGATCAATACGATCAACCGCCTACACCGAGAAAATTGGGGAGAGGTTTGACCGAATATGTGTTGAGAACCGGAAAACCGTTGCTGGCAACCAAAGAAAATTATATGCAATTAGCCGATAAAGGGGAAATTGAATTGATAGGTGAATTCTCGGTGGATTGGCTGGGGGTTCCTCTTAAAGCACAAGATAAAACAATTGGTGTTATTGCCGTTCAAAGTTACGATAAAGAAATCCGGTACGACGAAACCTCCAAAGATATTCTCTCTTATGTATCCACCCAAATTGCATTGGCAATTGAGAGGAAAAAATCGGAACAAGAAATTGAGGAATCTCTTTCACTGCTCCAAACCACGGTTGAATCGACCGCCGACGGAATTTTGGTTGTAGGAAACGATGGTATAATAAAATTATACAATCAAAAATTCTTGGATATTTGGGGTATCCCCGAAGATTTGCTCAAAGAAAAAGAAGATTCAGTACTTATCAGTTACGTCCACGACCAGCTAAAAGATCCCGTTGGCTTTTTGAGACGTGTAAACATGCTCTATGAATTACCCGAAGAAACCGGTTGGGACATACTCGAGTTTAAGGACGGAAGAATTTTCGAAAGATATACACAGCCCCAATATTTAAATGGGAAAATAATAGGACGAGTTTGGAGTTTCCGTGATATAACAGAGCAAAAAGAAGCCGAGAAGAAAATTGAGTACGAAAGGTATTTGCTTCACATGCTGATGGATAATATTCCGGATACAATTTATTTCAAAGACAAAGACTGTAAATTCATCCGTATCAATAAAGCCCAAGTAAAAGTATTGGGTGTTCTGAGAGAAGAAGATGCTATCGGCAAAACAGATTTCGACTTTTTCGACGAGGAATCCGCACTCGAAGCATTCAACGATGAAATGCGAATATTCAAAACGGGTAAACCTATTATAAATAAGGAAGAAAAAATCACAAAGCCCGGCAAACCACCCAAATGGTACTCTGCTACAAAAGTTCCTATTTATGATGATATGGGTAATATCACGGGATTGGTGGGAATATCGAGAGATATAACACAAATGAAAGAGACCGAAGAACGCTTGAGACAATATTCCGAAGAATTAAAAGAATTGAATGCCACGAAAGACAGATTCATGTCTATAATCGCTCACGACCTTAAGAGTCCCTTCGGAACATTGCTTGGTTTCCTCGAATTACTAAGAGAAGATTTTGATGAATTAGCCAGAGAAGAACTTAAAAATTTCATCACAATGAGTCACGAAAGTGCGAAAAAGATTTTCAACCTCCTCCAAAACCTTTTGGAATGGGCTTATATGCAGAAAGGGCAAATTAAATTTGATCCGATTGATTTGATACTTAAATCCTTTGCAGACGAAGCGGTTGAAGTGCTTTTAGATAGAGCAAAAGAAAAAGGAATTAAAATTAAGAATGAAATTGACAGCTCACTTAAAATTAAAGCCGATAAATCAATGATACAAACCGTAATTCGTAACATTACTAACAATGCTCTTAAATTTACAGATTCCGGTGGTTCAATAACATTGCATGCCGAAAAAGTAGATGATTATGTCAAAATCGGAATTACCGATACCGGAATCGGGATGGACGAAGAGACGAAAAATAAGTTATTCAAATTGGATACACATCACACCACTAAAGGGACGCAAGGTGAAAGCGGAACCGGTCTCGGGCTTATAATCTGCAAAGAAATGGTCGAAAAGAATTCCGGCGAAATTTGGGTTGAAAGTAAACCGGGAGAAGGCACGACGTTCTACTTCACCGTACCTTCCGCCGATTAAAATTGGAAATAGATAAACGGCTGTATATCAGTCGATTTGAATTGAGCCACAATCCATATCGCTATTGCTAATATTAAAGCCTGTACCCACATCGGACTTGCCGCTAATAAATCTTTAATTTTATTATCAAATTTTGTCGGAGTGTAATGAGTTACATATCCGATAATCATTAAAACTACAATTGTAGGATAGCCGCTTACCCATTGCATAAATACTTCGGGATTAAAGAAAAACAAAATCTGATTGATCATAGCGAATGCATCGTTATAAGATTGGGATCTGAAAAATATCATCGAGAATAAAAATAGATGATATGTAACAATTATAGCGAAGAAATGAATGATTCTATTCTTTTCAACTTTCTCCGGAATTTTGAAGAGCCTTTCCACAGCCAGGAATGCACCATGATAAGCTCCCCAAAGAACGAATCTCCAATTTGCTCCGTGCCATAGTCCTCCCAAAAGCATTGTAAGGAATAGATTTCTGTAAGTTTTCCACTTCCCTTTTCTATTACCGCCCAGAGAAATATAAAGATAATCTTTCAACCAGCGAGATAGAGTTAAATGCCATCTTCTCCAAAACTCGGTGATAGTCGCCGCTTTGTATGGAGCGTTGAAGTTATCCGGCAGTCTATAGCCCATCAACAAAGCCAAACCAATTGCCATATCGGAATATCCGCTGAAATCACAATAGATTTGCAAACCATATGCATACAGCCCAAGTAGATTTTCTACACCCGTATATCTTGCGGGAAATTCAAAAATTCTGTCAACAAAATTTATGCTAATGTAATCCGCAATCACAGCCTTTTTAAGCAGTCCGGCTATTATTAGAAACATAGCCCTTCCTATATCTGCTTTCGTTATTATCGGTTCCTGATCAATCTGGGGCAAAAACTCGGAAGCTCGAACAATTGGTCCGGCCACGAGTTGCGGAAAGAATGAAACAAAAAAGAGGAAATTGATAAAATCCTTTTCAGGCTTTAACGATCCCCGATATACATCAATGGTATAACTCATCGATTGGAAAGTAAAGAATGAAATTCCTACCGGTAGAAAAATATCGAGTGCATCGAAAGGAGGTTTACCCAGCACACCAAACGTGTCCAAAATGAAATAGGTGTATTTGAAATACCCCAAAAGTCCCAAGTTTGTTACCAAACTCAGAATCAGATAGAATTTCTTTTTCTTTTGATCATCTGTACCGGCAATATGCATACCGGCAAAATAATCTATTAAAGAACTGATAATTACCAAATAGAAATACATGCCCGACGATTTATAATAGAAATAAATCGACATGAGCATTAGGAAAGTAACTTTGGCTCTTCTATTGTTTATGAAAATTCTGTTGAATACAACAACAACGAAAAAGAAAAAGAGAAAGAAAGAAGAATTGAACAGCATTGGTTCTTGCGGAATATACTTCAGCTGTTCAACCAAATTATCAAAGAAACTGAATTCCATATTTATCCTTAAACTAATATTCGAATATGCTGCCGCCTATGAATTCTCTTAATACAGAATCTTTCGGTACAGGAGAATCGTCTTCTATTGGCGTAATGGAGGAAAGCACTTTCGCCAATCTGGATGCTCTTGTATAAGCATCAACTTTTAACGGATCGCCTTCAAATTCTTTCTCCCACTCTTTAAACAATTCGAGCATTCGATGAGCATAAAGGGGTAACTCGTAAGGCATTGCAGAGTTAATTATATAATCGGCAAATTGGTTATAAGGAATTATGTGCCTCAATTCGCTGGCTCTTACGTAATGCCAATGCTCGAGAGTCTGTTTGGGATTATATGCACGATGGACAGAATCTCTCAACATTCTTCTGATCAATCTGATGTCCGTCCAACGGATATACTTACCGTCATTTCCTTTCATTTGAAGAAGAGGTTCAAGATATAATTTGAATTTTTGGCTATCCGGAATGCTTTCCGACATTTTTGGATATAATCCGTGTAAACTATCAATTAGTAATATTTCGTTCTGTAGCAGTTTAAGGGGTGTAACGTCCAGTGTTCTTTTTCCCTCCTTGAAGTCGTAATAGGGAATTTTTACTTCTTCACCCGCAGCCAATTTTTGGAGATGTTCATTTATCAACTCCAAATCCAGGGCTTGAGGCGTTTCGAAATCGTAATCACCAAATTCATCTTTCGGATGAAGTTCCAAATCGAAGAAGTAGTGATCTACGTTGAGCGATACGAAAGAATATCCTTCCTTTTTTAATTTTTTTTCAAGTTTAATTGTGGAGGTCGTTTTCCCGGATGAAGAAGGTCCGGTTACAAAGACCATTTTTATTTCGTCAATTCTGTCTTTTATTAATTCCGCTGCAGTTGATATCTGCTGCTCGTAGGCATTTTCACTTTCGTGAACTATATGGGCAAATTCGCCTTTGGCAATTCTGGCATTCAATTTCTCAACTGTATTTAATTCGTGAGTTGCTGCCCAATCCAACACATGCCAAATTTTACTCCAAGGAATATTTTCGTTGGGAGCGGATGCATACTTGGAAGCCTCTTCCCTTTTCCGTTTCTGTTCATCTCTGTAGAGTATATATTCCTTGGCTACTTTTGCATGTCCATTTTCAACTAATACTTTTTCAACCGCATCTTGAATTTCTTCAATATGGGGGACGTAACCTTCTTCAAAAATTTCTTCCAAATACTCAATCACTTTATCGGCCAAAGCTTCGGCTTTTTCTTTATCCCTTCCACCTACGGAAACCGCAGCTCTGTAGATAGCATTTGCAATTCTTTCACGTTTGAATGGTACCTTGGCACCGCTACGTTTAATAACATATTCGAACTTATACATAGCCTTTTAATAGATATTATACAAAACAATTACAAAACATAATGTAAATAGAAGAATTATTCAAATTAAATAAAAAATCGGAAAGAGTAATTTTTTTGGGAAAATCGAAAAACATTTTGAATGAATAAACCTAAATAATTATATTTCGCACTTGAAATTTTGGAAAGGTGCAGGAGTGGTTGAACTGGCACGCCTGGAGAGCGTGTGACCGGCTACCGCCGGTCCGTGGGTTCGAATCCCACCCTTTCCGCAAAAACCCACGCCAGTCGTGGGTTTTTAGTTTTATTTGAATTATTGATTAGTTTGGGAGAGGTGCCGGAGTGGTTGAACGGGGCGGTCTCGAAAACCGTTGTACGCTTTTTGCGTACCGAGGGTTCGAATCCCTCCCTCTCCGCCAGATTTTCATCCCATTCTCATTAATTCAATTTTTTTATTTTACGCGTTGAACGGGGCGGTATCGAGCACAGCTTTCTTCCGAT
>CAZULK010000093.1:0-2412 GCA_964621225.1 uncultured Melioribacteraceae bacterium
GTATTAATAATTTTTGATGCCCGGTTAGATGTTGCACCCCATTCCGGAGTAAAAAAAATATCGTTTGATTCAATTAATGGATAAGATGGAATGAAATTAACTAGTCCGAATTATTTCAATTTTAAATAAACCGGAACGGTAATAAACCGTTCCGGATAAGGGAATGATTAGAAACCGAATTGGAATCCCACTTGTAATGCTAAATTATCCGCTTTTCCCTCTTCGGCTCCTTCTTCGTCTAGTTGTCTTTTAACTTTGTGATAAAACAATTCACCTACTAAACCGGAATTAGGAGAAAGATTGATTTCCACGCCGACGCCAAAATTAAATCCAAAAGCACTTTTGAATTTCATTTCCGAATCTTCAAATCCTAAGGAATTAAATTCATCGGTATAATCAACTTTGAATTTACCGGAATAAATTCCGCCTCCCCCTCTAAAATAAGGAATTAAGCCGGAACCGGAACCAAGTCGAATTTTAGCTACAGCGCCATAATATAGCTGGGTAATTTGAACTTCGCCAAACTCCGTGCCATTTAAGGACATAGCAAATGTAAACGGAACTACAGCGTAGTTTACCTCAGCACCAACCTGCAGATTATCGACACCCAGCAGCAATTGTATTCCCACAGGTATATATTTTGATTCCTCAAATTGACTGTTGTCATCGTTAAGCTCATCTGCAAAAGCCGATTGACCATACCCGGCAAAGAATACCAATGAACCGGAATCTTGTGCGTAAAGTACCGTACTTAAAACAAACACTAAAATAACTGCAATATTCTTTTTCATGGTTTTACCTTCTGATTTATTTGATTAGGATCATTTTTTTTGTTTGTACGAATGAACCGGCAGATATTCTATAAAAATAAATTCCGCTTGAGATGTTACTTGCGTTAAAATTAACTGAGTGATAGCCTGCCTGTAATTCTCCATTTACTAATTCTGCAACCTCCTCTCCGAGGGAATTATATATTTTTAACGTTACTATTGAATTACCCGGCAATGAAAACTCTATTATCGTACTGGGATTAAAAGGATTCGGATAATTTTGTAAAAGAGAATAATCCTTGGGAGTTTCGTAACGTTCCGTTTTAATATCTGTTGTCCCGGATTCTGTTTTCCAAATACTCTGTTTATTTCCTATTACCCAAATTGTCCCGTCTTGAGTAAGTTCTGCGGCATATAATCCTGTTCCACTTTCAATATCTGGCAATAAATATGATTGCCACGTATCTTGATCTTCATACATAACATAATAAGTTTTAGAACTATCGGAATTAAACCCGCAAACCATACCGCAATCGGCTGATTCATCAATACTTAAACTATTTAACATTACTTTTGAGTCAACGATGCCGGTTTCGAACCAATTGATACCACCATCATCTGTAGCCCATATTTTAGTTTCGTATCCTCCATCCACTGGGTAATAGTATGCAAAAATAAAAGTATCTTCATCTATCATTTGAATACCGCGGTCACTGAAACTGATTTGAGATGCTGCCGGTTCGGGTAAATTACTGTCTATATTCGTCCAGGTTGTCCCACCGTCAGTGGTTCTAAAAACAGAAATATAATAAGAGCCATAATTCAATCTTCCGATTACCACTCCATTATTTTCGTCTAACCAATCACCACTCATTACATGAGGACGATCATTTGGCATTGGGGTAACATCGCTCAATGTGTAATTTGCATTTGCCGGGTCGTACGTTATTTTTTTGAACCACTTATTGCTTGACACTCCGTATGCAGCCGCACCGCTAATATATGTTACATTTTCCGAAACTTGCTCGAGGTGTAATATCTGATCTTCATTTACGTCGAATCGCTCAGACCAGGTCTGACCGCCATCCCTTGTAATCCACACATAACCAAATACAACATCATAATTGTAATTATTCGATCCGTCATCTAATGAAAACGCGACTGCGCCAATGCTTTCATTGAAGAAATGTACTTTTGGAGTAACGCCTAATCCATCAAAGCTTGTCCCTTGTTCAGGCGAGATATCAGTCCAGTTATTACCGCCGTCAATTGTTTTGAACAAACGATTATGATTAGTAACAATGTAAGCCACATTATTAGATATGAACGCTCCATCATAATACGCGCTACCTTCAACATCCGGGACGGTTGTTAGTTTCTTCAAATTGGCTAAAGCCGTATCGAAAGGTGTATCCCCACCGTGATTCATTTCCCCGGCTACAAAACTGTATGCTCCCGATCGCACATTATTCCAATCAGCATCATGTTGGTCAATAATAAAATAGTAAGTTGAGCTTGTAGTTAAGTTTTCCAGAGTTAAACTGTGATCGGTAAAGTAACCTGTTGGTTCCATTGCTTCGAGAGGATAACCGTTACTTGTATCATTTTCAGCGTAAAAGATAAATCCGTTAGCCGGAACCGA
>CAZULK010000093.1:2512-10446 GCA_964621225.1 uncultured Melioribacteraceae bacterium
TAAAAGATAAATCCGTTAGCCGGAACCGAGGTTTTCCATTCTACCTTTGTTTGGGTTTCATTTAAATTTGTAATTACAACATCAGTAATTTCTAAACTCTTCTCCACGATTTTTCCAATGGTAATTTTACGGGAATAACTCCCGTCAACTATGCATTGATAAACGCCATAATCCGTTGGAGAAATTCCCGAATTAAAAATATAATCTTTCGATGTTGCGCCGCTAATATCAGCACCGTCCTTTTGCCATTGGTAGCTTGTACCCGTAAGAATTGCATCCAGAACAACCTTGCCTGTCCAGGATGAATCGTGAGGGATTGAAATAACTTGATCTTCTGCACCGATTAGTTTTGTTTCTAAGTTTTCCCAAGACCTTCCATCGTGAAGAATATTTCCTGTTACTTCTAAATACAATGATCCGAATGAATAATGGTTTCTAACCTTACCATAATTATTAATATTTCCATTTAAAGTTACATGAGGATAACTTTGGTAATAAGCTATTAGCGTTCCTTCAGGAACTATTTCGGTTTCGCCAGTAATTTCTAAAGGAGCGGCTATTTCCAAATATCTTATTTTAGCATTGTTCAGTTGGACATTCGCGCCTGCATGATTAAAATATATTAATGAATTATTCGCGTTAACTGTAATATTACCTAATTGATTGTCTGAGGAATATGTTGTTTTAAATAAACCATTGGCTGGTAAATTCAGTATCCCTCCGTGAAAATCGACAGTAACGTATTTTTCGTTAAATATCAATTCATTCGAAGTTACACTTACAACCGTATTTTCATCCACCGCATTAAATTTATACAAAGCAACTGAATCCAAACTTGCGAAACCGCATTGCCCGTCAAACGTAATTCCGGTAATATTTAGTTTTCCGTTATTAGTAAATTTACTGTTTTCAACCGTGATGCTCAGTCCATCCTGATGTTCTTGGAAGGTTCCGTTGTTCATAAAATCCGAAATAACATAAATATTAGAAGCTCCCCCGCCATGAACATAAGCATTCGAAATGGTTCCATTATTAATAACGTTTTCTCCAAATGCCAATCCATAAGCGTCGCCTACATTCCCGCTACCGTATATGTAGTGAATGCCCTCCAAAATTATATTCTTAAGAAGTGTATATCTTGGAGAAAAACCTACCGAGCCCTTCCATCCAATTACATTCGACCACTCTATACCAAGGAGTACATTCCCATTTCCATTAATAACTCCACCGTCTAAAGTTGTGTTCTTAATTTTTAACGTATCGTTAAGCTCTAATTCCGAATCGAGCAAGAACACCCAAGAATCCGCTAATATTATTGGTCCGCTAAAAATTATTTTGGACCCCGGGTTATGGTCGTATGATTTACCCAAACGTAAAGTATCGGTAGAAACAACGGTTTGGTCGGCTGCTCCATTGAAATCTGTGTCGGAAGCATAGATTGAATAATTCTCCAAATTACCTTTTAGATTAATTTTCATACCATACCATTCACTTCTTCCGTTAATTGTTCCGTAATTTTGTATGGTACCGTAAACATTTAGTCCCCCGTTATGTATTCTTCCACCGGCATTTACGACTAAGTTCTTACAGCTTCCTCCTCCGTCAAGATTTATATCATGACTGACAACTACATCGCTTGTAGAATCGGGAATCGCTCTGGCATTTGGGTCTGTTGACCATGTTGAAGGCCAATACCATTTACCGCTTTGCACAGATTGAAATTGTGCTTCCAAAATCGAAGAATATGCCCCAATTAACAATAGAAAAAATATCAACTTTTTCATTATAATCTCCCTGATAAATAGATACGCTGCCTTTTAAGCAGCGCTTAAAATATAATTTGTTAAAACTCACCGCTCTGCGAGAAAACATATTCAACTTTGACTTCCCACATTGGGTTATTGGCCAAAGCAACCGAATCCATAGGAGCATCTATCACCTTGAATGAGACATAACCGTCCTTACATTGCGCCACCCAAATATCTCCGTTTTTTAACGGTGAATCGCAAACATCATCGTCCCATAATGTTGTATCAACTTTTTGAACATCGCTTAGATTTGCTATTGTTGTTTTATATTGTTTATCGTTAAACGGTCTGTACCAAACACCCGTACCCCAACCGCCGCCGTTTCCACTCGGACACCAGCCAATAGTTTCTCCGTCGGGATCAGGAGCCGTTTCGGTTCCGTCCATACTGCTAACTTTGCCCTCCGACCAATCAACTCCGAAATGAGCAATGGTTAGTGATTTTACATTATTCGCAACAGGTTCCGTCGGGTTGTCTTCTTTGCATGCAGAAATTACAAATATTAAAATAATTAAGATTGATACTGCAGTGTGTAAATTTTTCATAACATCTCCTATTTTTTATTGTGTTCTTCTTTTGTTCTGCCCGGATATAATTTGCCGCAATACTTACAGAAATTGGCATACGGATTAGAAATTTCACCGCCACAATTCGGACATTTACTGATTAATTCCGCTCCGCAAATCGAGCAATATTTATCAGGTTCTAAGCTGTTGCAAAAATATTCGCAGCTTGGGCAGATTTTAAATGTGTGTTCCGTTTTCATATTTTTCTCTTCATTTCTTATTAGTTGGCAATAAACGTTCCATTCTTTAAAACCCTCTAAATAGCCCATTTATAAACTATTAATAATTGTTGAACCATTGATTTGCCACTTAGATAGATTACAGTGTTGCCCAGTGGGATAACATTTTTATGTAACTTTCGAATAAATTAGTTATTTTAAGTAATGAAAAAGACAATGTTGTCCACATTTATAATTATTTCTTCACTTCTTAATGCTCAAGAACCACAGCGCTATGAATGGACGGAAATTCCTACACCCGCAAAAGCCGGCAGCAGAATAATCGATGGCTTCAATCTGAATAATTTATGGATGATACAAAAAGACGGTGTTCTGTTTCACTTAAGCAACGGGAAATGGACAAGCTATGAACCCCCATTCGGAGCTGCATATTCAAGAATAGTTCCAGTTAAGATTTCGCATGAACATTTTCTTGTAGCTGCCATGACGCCCGAATGGCGGACGGTGTTCTTTAAATTTGAAAATTATAACTGGACAAAATTTGATTTCTCGTTGGATGTTCCGCTACAAAAATTATTAAAGGTAGACAGCAACCTGGTTTATGGTGTTGCTAATTTTGGAAAGATGGTTAAGTACCAAAACAACCGATGGCAGGAAGTTAAGACACCTCTAAAATCCCATATTAACTTTATAGAAAAGGTTGGCGCCGACAGTATCTTTCTCTTTTCTAATAGAGAGGGACTGGTGCTTATGAAAGATGAAAAGTTTACCATTTTGTTGCCAGAAAGCGACGTGACCTTAAACTATATGATTAAAACCAACGATGGAATTCTATTAGGCGACAGCAAAATGAATCTCTTCTTATACAAGAACGGAAAGTTAACCCCGGTGATGGAAAATGATATTTCCCGTTCCACATATTTGGACGAATATGGTATTCGATATTTTGTTATTCAAACAGTAAATGGTAAATACAACAAAATACAGATTCCCGTAAACTACAATCCCTCCTCAATAACAAAATCTGGAAACAATTCCTATTTATTTAATAACGCAAATGGAAGTTTGCTTTATGCAAAACCTACAGACAAAACATTTTTTAACAATTTCGCAAAACCCTTTGGAATAAGGGGTAGCGAGGAGAGTTACCCCCTTTCGGCAATAATTACAGACATTTCCGGAGATTTCAAACCTGACATTTTAATCTTTACACGCAAAGGGAAATACACTGTAAAATATTATGTTTCTTCCGAAGGAGAATTTACCGATGAATCTTCGCGCTTTCCTCCTGTTGAAGGTATTATCTCACAAATTTCTCTGAGTGTTGATCTAACGGGAGACGGCAAGAATGACATGGTCTATCAAACCATAACATCCGCAGGCACGAAACTTATTATTCTTAAAAACACAGGAAACAATTTTGTGCTGTTTAAGGAAATTCCTCTGCCGGATAATCTTAATAATCATGGAGCAAGAAGGATTACCCCTGTCGATATTGATTCCGACGGCGACTTGGATTTGGCGCTGACTTATTATTACGGCGAAAAAGATAAACCGGGTTACTGTTTTTTTCTGATTAATTCGTGGTGGGGGAATAGTTGGGACATGGACACAGCTTATAAAAGTCAAACTTCAGGCTGGAATACGCAATCAATTTTTGCTGACGTTAATAATGATGACTTAATTGATTGGCTAATTATTAATAAATGGCGGCATACCCAACTATTTATGAACACCGGGAATGGCTTTTTAGAGGAGGGCATGAAACGCATTAAACCCAATAATTTATGGGAAGAAGAAAGCGCTATTGTTATCGATTATGACAACGATGCCGATCTGGATTTAGTTATATCTTCAGATCAAAGTTTGATCACTGTTTATAGAAACGATGGGAATGGTTATTTTGTTGATGTAACAAGTACTTTAAATTTTCAATGCGATAGTTTAAAAAAAGTAATTGGCGAACCTATGGAATTAAGTTCCGCTGATTTTAACTGCGACGGATTCACTGATATACTATTTAGTATAAAAGACGGCAGTAATAATACCGAAATTATTTTTATTAACGATTCGGCAAAGGGATTTGTGGATAAAACAGGTGAGTTCCTTTTCCGGAACAATCAAAATAAATTAAATATTTCTGCCGACTTGGATAATGACGGTGATGAAGATATTTATTCAATTAATTTAGGTCCTAATAATTATTGGTCGAACAATAATGACATGAACCGATCAATTAGAATAAATTTAATTGGCAATAGTGGAAATTATAATGCAATAGGTGCAAAGCTCTATTTAATTGACGAAAATAAAGTGAAAAGAAAAATAGCGCAAATCGGCAATTCGGAATTCGGTAAATATACGCAAGCACCTTTTACAAAATATTTTTATCCCGGCAATACCGACTCCTATTCTTTAAAAGTTATCTTCCCTTCCGGAAAAGAGAAGCTTATAAATAATGTTACTGCAGGATCGTTGCTAAATATATATGAAAATAAATCAACGTATAGTTTTGTTAATGACATACAAAGATTTGCCTTTGAGACAATAATTAATCAACAAGTACAAACCTACTTTATAGTAATCTTATTATCTGTTATCATTATTATGTTAGTCATAAGATATGGCGTGGCTAAATTCAAATGGAATTTTAAAATTATAACCATGTTGGTCTCGGTTAATCTTTCAGCCGCGTGGTTAGTTGTTATATTGGCTTCACAGGCTGAGTCCGTTTACATTCGTTATGCATTACCATTATTAGTTGTATTTGGTGGAAGCCTATTTTCGATCGTCTTCTTTACAATTTCAAGAAAACAATTAACCGGTCCATTTAGTACAAAGAAATTAGAAGAAGAATTACTTCAGTTTTTGATTACATTTTCGCACGGAGAATGGGCTCTTAGAAATATCAACAGCCTTCAACTTTTTTTCACTAATTATTCCAAAGCAAATTTAAAATCTCCCAGGTATTCAAATCAATTAAAAAATAGAACGGATACTTTTCTTGAGCTAACCCAGCTATCAATCAAAAGGATAATTGAAATACTTAATCAACTAAACATTTTACAGACGAGAGCAATTGAGCTTGAGAACAATTTAAATAGAACAATCGTTTTTTTAAAGAAAACTCAAGAGCCCGAAAGTTTACGGCAATTAGAAGAACACGCTTTTCATAAAGTGGCTGAAAATCTTAGAGTGTTGAAAACAAATTTAAGTGAAATCAGAAAATCCATTTACTCTGATTTTTCCTCTAACCTTGATGAGGAGTTGAACAGAATAATTTCAATTTTTGAACCATCACTAAAAGCAAAGAATATTGAGATAATATTCAAAAATGAATTGAGAGGCGAACATATTGTTCTTATTCAAAAAAACGATCTGGCTGATATAGTAGATAATTTTATCACAAATGCCGTTAAAGCTATGAATGAGAGCAAAACAAAAAGAATCACGATTAGGGTTTCTAAAGTTATACCTAAATATCACATTGACATAACTGATACCGGGGCTGGAATAAGCAATGATCTTTGGAAGGATATTTTTGAGCGTGGTTATTCAACACACGGTAGCTCAGGCGAAGGACTATTTTACATAAAGAATACCGTTGAGAAATATGGTGGACGGGTTTTTGTAAAATCCAGCATATTAAAACAAGGCACTACTTTCACAGTAGAACTAAACGAAGGAATTTCACAATGAAACCACTATTGTTAATAATTGACGACGACAATGAATTCATTTCCGATTTCAGTCTACATTTAACTGACAATTACAATTGTATCTCAGCAAATAACGGCACTGAAGGGTTGCTTAAACTAACACAAAAAAATCCCGATGTAATACTTTTGGATTTGATGTTCAAGGGAGGAGAGAATGGAATTGATATTCTGAAAAAAATCAGAGAAATTGATGCAGACATTCCGGTGTTAATGGTAACCGATTATGCTTCGGTAGATACGGCAATAGAGGCAATAAAATTAGGTGCTACAGATTATATTTCAAAAACGCCCAACTTAAAAGAGTTACATCTGATTATTGAAAAGTCGTTAAAAGAGCGGATGAAAAATTTAAGGACTGCATCACTCGAAAGTGAGATCAATGACAAATTCAAAGAGATAATCGGTTCGAGTGAAGCAATGCAAAACTTAAAGCAGAACATTGCTCTTTATGCTAAAAACAATAATACAGTATTAATAACCGGGGAAAGCGGTGTAGGTAAAGAACTTGTTGCCAGAAAAATACACGAATTGAGCGAAAGAAAAACAAGTCCCTTTCTCGCAGTTAATTGTGCTGCCATTCCGAATAATTTAATTGAAAGCGAACTTTTCGGATATGAACGAGGCGCTTTCAGCGGAGCTGAAAAACGGAAACCGGGGAAATTCGAATTAGCTGAAAACGGAACAATTTTTTTAGATGAAGTCGCAGAATTAAGTTTGGATTCCCAAGTGAAACTACTTCGAGTTTTACAAGAAAAAGAGTTCGAACGCGTAGGTGGAACTTATGTAATTAAATCCAATTGCAGAATTATTGCCGCAACTAACCAAAACCTAAAAGAGATGGTGAAACATGGTGAATTCAGAGAAGATTTATATTACAGATTAGATGTTCTTCCGCTCCGCGTGCCTCCTTTGCGGGAAAGATTAGAAGATATTCCTGAATTAGTTGAACACTTTGTTCGTTTAGCTTCAATTGAATTGAAAATCAAGCCTAAAAAAATTCCCGGCGAAATCATAGAAGCGTTTTGCAATTATGATTGGCCCGGAAATATAAGGGAACTGCAAAACTATGTAACAAGGATGATAATTTTACCCGGCGAAATAACTATTGCAGATATACCTTTCGCTACAAGCGGAAAAAAAGAATATGGAATTATCACGGCTAAGGTCCCCAAAACATGGGACCAAATGGATAAAATGAGAAAAGAAGCTGCTGATAAGGCTGCACGTGAGATCGAAAAGTTATTCTTAGAAAACTTACTTGGAAAATTTAACGGAAATATTTCAAAAGCAGCCGAACATATTGGTATAAACAGAAGCAACCTTCATAAAATGATTAACAAATGTGGGTTGTGAGGAAAATCTTCTAACCGGATTTAATCATTTAAAATGAAAGTTTGCCAAATGTTTATTAATTGCAATAATCATTTCATATTTCAGAAATATCTTCCTATATAATTTGCGATAGCTAAATTGGACAATGAAAGGAAGCACATGAAAACAAACGTTACATACAATTCTTATTTCCAAATGCTTTTTATAGATTGAATTTAATTTATGCCCGATTGTAGTCTATCACTTTGAGAAAAAACTGTTCATAGAAAAATTCTCTTAAGTTGAAGTGAATGAAAAAAGGTTTTCTGCCAATTATTTACAATTCCTCCA
>CAZULK010000094.1:0-10428 GCA_964621225.1 uncultured Melioribacteraceae bacterium
CAGAAAACAAAAGCAGTTTTAATGTGATTAATAAAAGCTTAATTTTACCTGTGGATTCAATAACCAGCGTTAACCGGGATTTGGTAATAAAGAATATTATAATCAAGGATACATTAGATAATATTGTTCCAAGTCAAATTGTTCTATCCGGTAAAAAATTAGGATTATTGTTCCAAGCGGATTTCGAGCCGAATCAGGTAAGAACATTCAAATTATATCCAAATAATTCAGAGTTTACTGTTATTCCCAATAAAGTTTATGGGCGATTTGTTCCAGAGCGGAAAGATGATTTTGCATGGGAAAATGATAAAATAGCCTTTCGTATGTACGGCCCCGCATTGCAAGCCGAAGGCGAGATCAGTAGTGGAATTGATGTATGGGTGAAAAGTACAGATAAAATGATTATCGATAAATGGTATTCAAAAGGATATAATTATCATAAAGATCATGGTGAAGGATTGGATTGTTACAAAGTTGGTCCTAGCCGCGGATGCGGAGGATTGGCTGTTTGGAGAAATAACAAGATGTGGACTTCGAAGAATTTTACGAAATATAGAGTGCTTGAAAACGGTCCTGTTAGAGTAAAGTTTTCTCTCTTCTATTCTCCTTGGAAAGCGTCGGATTTAACTGTGAGTGAGATAAAAACAATTTCCCTGGAAGGCGGGAATAATTTCAACAAAATCAGTTCGTTGTTGGATTGGGAAGAAGACATTTCGGAAATTGAAGTTGTATTAGGTATTGTAAAAAGAAACGGTGGCAAAATTAAAAGCAATGAAATGATGCAATGGATTGCATATTGGGAGCCGGAGAATAAGCCCAATGGAAATATTGGGTGTGCTATCATTCTACCAAAAGAATTACCTTTCGAAATAATTCAAACTAAAGATCATTATTTAATTAAAACAAAAATTAAAAAGCACCAATCTCTTGTTTATTATGCCGGAGCAGGATGGTCTAAAAGCGGTCAGTTCAAATCCGGTGAAGATTGGTTTAATCACGTAAATAAGTTTGCAGAAAGTTTAATTAGTGAAATATCATTGAAAATTGCAAAGGAGTAAAAATGGATAAGAGATATTTACCCGGACCAAATGAATACAAAAGGATGACTAGTGAGGAATTAAGGTCTGCCTTCCTAGTTGACAAATTATTTAGTGATGGAGAATTATATACTCTGTATTGCGACGCAGACAGAGCAATAGTCGGTTCGGCAGTTCCCACAGAAAAACCACTGGAATTGAAGGGTAGTAAAAGCGATATGGCAACGGAAGTATTTAATGAAAGGAGGGAAACCGGAATCATAAACATTGGGGAAGCCGGAATAGTTACCGTTGACGGGAAAAATTATGAACTCGGTTTTAAGGATGCTTTGTATATAGGAAGAGGAACAAAAGAAATTAAATTTGAATCAGTTAATCCATCATCACCTGCAAAATTTTATATTCAAAGTTATCCTGCACATACTGAATTCCCAACTACAAAAATCGAATTTTCATCATGTGAAACGATAACTTTGGGTAGCGAAGAGGAGGCGAATCTGAGATCTTTAACGAAAATGATTTTTCCAGGTAAGCTACCGACATGTCAGTTGGTGATGGGGATAACCGAATTACATTCAGGCAATGTATGGAATACAATGCCTGCGCATACTCATCCCAGAAGAACGGAAATCTATTTGTATTTTAATATGAAGGCGGAAACAAAGATGTTTCATCTCATGGGAGAACCATCCGAAACAAGGCATTTAGTTGTATCTAACGAGGAAGCTGTTATAAGTCCAAGTTGGTCTTTACACAGCGGAGCAGCTACGAGAAATTATTCATTCATCTGGGGAATGGGGGGAGAAAACCAGGATTTTGATGATATGGATTGGATTGAAATGAACCAACTTAAATAAGGGGTATAAAAATGATTCTCGATAAATTTAATTTGAATGGCAAAACCGCATTGGTAACCGGTTGCAGCAAGGGAATTGGTAGGGCTGCAGCAATTGGGCTTGCGGAAGCAGGTGCTAACATTATTGGAGTTTCCCGTTCCGGAGAATTTGGAGATTTGAATCAAACTATTGAATCACTCGGAAAATCTTTTAAAGGGTTTCAATGCGATTTTTCAAAGAGGGAGGAGTTATACAAATTTATTAATTCATTAAGTGAAGAAAATAATATTGATATATTAGTTAATAATGCCGGAACTATATTAAGAGCTCCGGCAGAAAAGCACTCCGACGAATATTGGGATAAAGTAATTGAAGTTAATTTGAATTCACAATTCATCCTCACCCGTGAAATTGCGAAAAAAATGTTAGAGAAAGGAAGTGGTAAAATTGTATTCATAGCTTCTTTACTTTCTTACCAGGGTGGAATTACTGTCCCGGGTTATGCGGCAAGTAAAGGTGGTATCAAAACTTTAATAATGGCTTTATCCAATGAGTGGGCTGCTAAAGGAATAAATGTGAACGGTATTGCCCCCGGTTACATTGAAACAGACAATACAAAAGCGCTGAGAGAAAATAGTGAAAGAAATAAGGCAATTTTGGAAAGAATTCCCGCTGGAAGATGGGGTAAACCTGAAGATTTGGTTGGGGCAATTGTGTTTCTTTCCTCAAATGCATCCGATTATATGAATGGTTCGATTATAACCGTGGACGGCGGTTGGATGGGAAGATAAAAGCATTTTGGGTTAGTTTTTATTCGCTCTTTTATCTTTATGAAAAGATTAATTATTTAAAAAAAGACTCATTTCCAGTTGACAAATAAAAAATGTTGACCTATATTATGTATGTTGTCATACAAGTTTGTGAATTTTCCGCTTCTTATATGACATCGATCTATTAAAAAGTTGTATGAATGATTGATTAAACAAATTTATAAGCTATCATTACCGGGAGGTTTGAAATGCTTAAACGCATTAAAATAACAACGGGAATAATACTACTTCTTCACTTCATTCCTTTCTTTTTATTTGCCGGACAAACGGGAAAAATTTCAGGAAAAGTTACTGATAAGAAAACAGGCGAGCCTCTCTTTGGGGCGAATGTTGTTCTAATTTCTCAATGGATTGACGGAAAAGAGCAGCCCTTAAATTTTACCATGGGAGCATCTACCGATATGGAAGGTGATTATTATATATTAAATATACCTCCCGGAACCTATAGTGTTAAGGCTACTTTTATCGGATATCAATCCGAGATTCAAACCCAAATCAAAATTTACATCGATAAAACAACAATTGTAAATTTTCA
Source organism: uncultured Melioribacteraceae bacterium (assembly GCA_964621225.1). GTDB lineage: Bacteria > Bacteroidota > Ignavibacteria > Ignavibacteriales > Melioribacteraceae > CAYNUJ01. Next base: position 3,239 of record CAZULK010000094.1, read on the forward strand.
ACTTTCCGAAAAAACCGTAACTACGGAAGAAGTTCTTGTAGTTGCTCACAAACCACAAACCGTAGAAAAGGACTTAACAGCCACCAAACAAGTTTACAACACCAAGGAAGTTGAGTCTATTGCCGGGGTTGCAAGCATAAGTGATATATTGGCACTTCAAGCAGATGTTGTTGATGACCACTTTAGAGGCGGACGCGTAGGGGAATCGAGTTATTTAATAGGTGGTGGATCAATTAATAATCCTCTTACCAATAGAAGAGCTTTCAACCCGATAGTAACAAGTCTTGAACAAGTTGAAGTTTATACAAGTGGATTTTCAGCAGAATATGGAAATGCTCAGTCTGGTGTCGTTAATATGGCTCCCAAAGAAGGTGGTCAAGAGTGGGAATTCAGAATGGAAACAGCCGGTATACCACCAACTTATAAAACATTTCACGGAAGTCCATACTCTCCTGATAATTTATATTTTTACAATGATTTGAAGAATACCGAGACCTGGTTAATGGAAAATCCCACTCAACCCGGAAGGGCGCTTTATGATGCCGGGTATGGATTCGGCGGAGTTTATCTCCCTCCCAGAAATGTTTGGCCTCCTAACCCGTTGACGAGAGAAGATTCCCTCTTTATTGCAAAACTCGGGCAAGCCTCCTGGATGCAATCAGTTCGTGATGTTGGTTTGGAATATGATAACTTTACCGATTATAGAGTGGATTTAACGGTTGGGGGGCCGATTACTAAAAATCTTAAGCTTTTCTTTGCAGGAAGACAAAGCGAATCCCAGCCTATTGTTCCGACTCCGGATAATGACATAGATCGTCAAATTATGACCAATTTCACTTATCAAAGGAATCCGGAAGATAAGTTCGGATTAAGGCTTATTTACAATTATGGCTTTGAGAATTATCTGGGAAGTAATTGGTTAAGATGGTATTTCGACAGAACTTTTAGTGTAACTAAAAGACAAAATGAAGCTGTAAATATTGCTTTTTCTTGGAACCATATTATTAACCGCTCCACTTTCATGGATTTAAAACTCACTTATCTTTATTTGTATGACGAAGACAAAATTGATTTGCTGAATGACGGTCAATATTTGGAAGAGTATTCCAACGCCACAAACTGGGTGGATTATACAGGTCCCAGCTTTCACCGTGTTGGTAGACCCAACGATGACAGAGGTCATGAATCTTCAGATGTTTATAACCTGGATGCAAGTGTAACCTCGCAGTTAAATAAAGGAAACCTCGTTAAAGCCGGATTGCAGTTCAGCTATTATGATATGAGCGTCGATAGAGAAATCAATGTTACCAATGAAGGCTCTTACAGACATGTTATATTCAATAGATTTCCTTACGAAGGCGCACTATATATTCAAGATAAAATGGAATATTTAGGATTTATTGCTAATCTTGGTTTAAGGCTGGATTTTTATAATCTTAATACAGATTATTATTCCGATATTTATTCTCCTCTCAGAAATCCCAATTATGATCCCAGCCTTCCTTATTTATTGAGAGGTCAATACTACGATAGAAATTTGGCGCTTACAGAAAGGACAAAACTTTACACAAGATTGCAACCGAGACTCGGGTTCTCTTTCCCACTTACCGAGTATATGGTATTCCATCTTAACTATGGTACATTCACACAGCGACCGAATTTCAATTTAATATTCTATAACCAAGTAACCAAATTCAACGAAATTGAAATTCTCGGAAATCCAAGACTAAAACCTGAAAATACAAAGTCTTACGATATTGGTTTGGTAACAAACATTTCCGGATTCAAAGTTGATATGAGTGCGTATTATAAAGACGTGACGGATTTGGTACAGAGCGCATATTTTTATGATTCTCAACAAACAGTTTATCAAACCTATATAAACCGGGATTATGCCGATATTAAAGGTTTCCATTTCAGCGTTGAAAAAAGCGCAGGTAATTTCAGAGGTTACGCGCGTTATAATTTTGAATCGGCAACCGGAAAAAGCAGTAATGAATTGGATGCTCCGATTGCTTATTTTGAATCTCCACCTCCGGGGCAAAAAGCAGTTGAATTACCGGATCCCGAAGACGTTTACATGGATTACGACCGTACACATAAAATGATCTTCAATGTAAGATATTTAACTCCCAAGGAATTTGGATTTAGTGTGGGCGGATTTTATCCATTGGCAGATATAAGTTTATCTACTACCCTTAGAATTCAAACCGGAAGACCTTATACTTATGATGCTTCGGGGCAAGGATTGAAATTTAACAAGCGTACGCCTACGGAACATGATTTGAAAATGAGAATGGAAAAAAGAATTAGATTCGATCATAGTACGTTAACATTCTATCTGGAAGGATTTAATCTTCTTAACGAATTTGTTTATAGATATTCGAGAACTTTTAATGATGAAAGAAATACTCCTAAGTGGGAACTCGATAGGGAAAACATCCTGGTTTACGACGAATATAAACCGTTCATAACTTCCCAAGAATTAAATATAATAGGAAATACTTCCAGACATTTTAGACTTGGTTTAATTTATAAATTCTAGTCAATTACGGAGTTTTAAATGAATAAAAAAAGAGCAACTTTAACACTTTTACTTTTGGTATTCTTTTTTCAATTGAATAATGCGCAGATAAAAGAATACAGAATTCATCAGCGTGGGATGCTTCATGAAACTGTTTATAACACCGGTGATATTGGGCGAGGTTGGATGACCGGTTCGGCAGGAAACGTCACAAATGTTCCTTTGATGGAATGGCCTCCCTATTCCAAAACTGTGGTCGATGGAATTGAATATAGCGGCCAGCATAATATCCTTGGCGGCGGAATGTATATGGCTGCCAATATCAAAGGAAAGCCAGGAATGGAAAATAGAATTTATGCTCTTTGTGGCGGAGTTGGAGCAAGTAAACCGGAAGTAGTATTCGGCAGGTGGAGTTTTCCATTATACATGGAAAAAATTGAGAACTATCCTCTGCTGGAAGACGGTTCACTTAATCCGGACTACGATCCCAATGAAGCGGAAGAGATAATTAAAGCTGGTTGGGCTACACCTATTGGGGTTACAGTTCATCGCGTTTCTCGCGCTTGGAGTTATCCCGATTATGATGATATGATTATTTACGAATACACTCTTGTCTATAACGGGGACACGGATGGTAATCCCGAAACAATCGAAAGAGATTCAACCCTGGTCGACTTTATGTCCTTATTCATTTATGGTTTTGCACCTTCGATGTATGGTTATCAGCGCCACTATCAAGTATGGAAATATGAAGGTGGTATTTACAGAGGTGATCAAAACAACTTTTGGGATGCGGATTACTGGTTGTCGTTTAATCTGAATTTAAGGACAAATGGCGATACCAGATTACCCTTCAAGCCTGAACCCAATATTGATCATTTCAAGGAATTTGCTGAAACGGGTCTTCATGGAGGTGGATTATGCTCTCCGCAGGCACCGGGATTTAGTGTTTTATATTTTGATGAAAATCATCTGGCATATATAGATCCGGATGATTTATCAAAAAACGAATCGGAAGTTGTTAATATTTTGAGAACCGACTCCTATGGAAATCATTATGAATTGGATGAAAACCATCACATGAAACAACCTTATTCAAACAAGGTTAGTACCGGTAACACAAGATCATCCAAGATGAAAGTTGAGTCTATCAATCCTACAAAAAGATGGAGTGGGGTTTATTCCAAGGGAAGTACAACCTGGCCGATTGTTCCGAACAACGATACAACTTGGTGGGGCAGAGCGGCTTATCCATATAGACAAAGTGCTGACGCAGGCCAAAAGCATATTGTTTTCGGGCCTTATACTTTGAATATTGGTGACACTCTACGCTATGCATTTGCAGAGGTTGTTGGTTACGGAGCAGAGCCGGGCAAAATGATAGAAGGCGGACAAACCCAAGTTCAATGGGCAAATACTCCGGACCTTGATACTAAAATTGTAATAGACGGTCAAACTGTTACCGAACACTATTTAACGGATTATGGGTATCCGGATTATGTAAATTCAGATTCGGTGATAACTGTGACTGATGTCGCTAGAAAGGCTCTCGAAGCTTATACAGGGAAGTATTATCCCAAGGATAAACCTCTCTGGCCTAATAAAAATCCTAGTCGTGGAGTATATAAAAATATTCCCGTTCCTCCTCCGGCGCCAATTCTAAACCTTCAAAACACCAAGGATGGAAAGGTTCAAATTAAATGGAATAGAAACGCCGAAAAGTTTACTCATCCAAGGTTAACCGGAAAATTAGATAAGTATATAATTTATAGAAGTATTTCCGGAATGGGCCCATGGGAGAAAATAGGCGAAGTAAATGTTGGCGATGTCGGTTCTGATGATTTTTACCTATTCCTTGATGATGACCCGGATTTTAAGATTGGAGAATCAAGGTATTATTCGGTTGTGTCTGTTGACGAACATGGGAATAAAAGCGGAAAAACCAACATCATAAATTTTACAAAAAATATTGGATCCACGGAAAAATTAGAAAAAGTTTATGTGGTTCCGAATCCCTTTGTTCAAAAATCGGGATTTACGGGGGAAGGACAAATTGATGACAAAATTGGTTTCTACGGCCTTCCTAATCATTGCACTATCAGAATATTCTCATACTCCGGTCAACTGGTAGAAACAATTGAACATAATGTCCCGGTTTATTCCGAAGAATGGTTCCAGACCACTAAAAACGGTCAGGAAATTGCATCGGGAATTTATTTCTATGTAGTAACAACACCAAATGGTGAAGTTTTCAAAGGCAAATTCGTTGTGATTAAATAATGAGTTTTAAGGGAATACAATGAGTATAAAAAAATATTTATCGGTTTTCTTACTGTGTATTACCACGGTAAGTTTCGGCTTCGAAAAAGTTGGAACAACTTCATTTCAATTTTTGAAAGTTCTTACTTCCGCAAGAGCCTCAGCCCTCGGTGGAGCATATGTTACATTAGTTAATAGTCCCGAGGCTGTATTTTGGAATCCCGCCGGATTAACTAAAGTAAATAAATTTGGTTTTACGGCCGGATACGCAGACTGGTTTTTAGATGTATCGCAATATTCCTTTTCTGCTGTATACAATATGGATAATTACGGTACATTCGGAATATTCGGAATGTATAGTGATATCGGTGCAATAGAAGAAACAACAGTTTCTGCACTTGGTTTTATTGGCGATACTTATAATCCCGGTTTAACCGGAAGAACCTTTAGTCCTTCGTCAATGGTTGTGGGAATTTCTTACGCACGGGATCTGAATGATAAATTTACTTTTGGCGTTAATGCAAAATTTGCAAGGGAAGACCTGATTTACAAAGCTGCGAGCACGGTAATTTTTGACGGAGGCTTCCTTTATAATACGGGATTTAAATCAATAGTAATTGGTGCATCTATTAGAAATTTTGGTCCCGAAGTTAAGTTTATCGATAAAAGTTTTCCTCTCCCCCAAACACTTTCTATCGGTGTTTCAACCACTTTGATCGGGGGCAATGATCCGATGCTTTTATCCTCTTCGGAAAATGTACTTATCATTTCCTATGATATGGAGCAACCAAGAGATTATACACAATTACACAAAATGGGTATTGAGTATCAGTTCAACGATATGATTGCATTGAGAGCGGGATATAAATTTAACGGCGATCAGGAAGGTTTAAATGTTGGCGCCGGAGTAAAGCTGAAAGGTTATTCAATTGATTATTCCTACAGCGACCATGGTGAATATTTAGAAAATGTCCATCGATTAACGATTGGATTGGCTATAAATTAATGTTTTTGCAGCGGAGGTTTTTAGTATGTTTTTAAAGAAAATATTTTTGACCTTAATCTTATCCGTAAGTTTTCTCTATGGGCAACATAGAGGCGACAATTTATCTTTTCAAGGTTTGAATGATGACGCCTATCAAAGCGTTAGAGCATCGTCTATGGGAGGAGCTTTTGTGGCTCAATCGGGTCTTATCGATGCTATGTTTTTTAATCCAGCCGGATTGTCGGGTATTTCATCGTTAACTTTTTCGGTAGCGGCAAATTCTTATTCTAAAACATGGTTCGAAAATCAAAATTATAGACCGAACAGATATTTTGTTACTCTCCCATTTTATCTGGAAGGGCTTTACATTCCGGATCCTGCCGAAAACGGCATGTTCGATCACAAAAGAATGTGGCAAAATAATTTGATTGATTCCAGTTACGTAATAAGCTTTCCCGAATTGGGTTTAGATCCGTTTAGCGAAGAAGCTGCCGATTGGAAAAAAACTAACTCTGCTCAAATATTTAATCATTTTTCGGTTGCTTATCCTTTCGAATTGAGTGGAATGAATTTTACCGCTGCTCTAGCTTATGGCAGATCTATGAATATTGAAGACTACGACCGGAATAAAACATTTTTAGACCCACACATTGGGTATTACGGTTATGGTGATATCGGCAGGGTAAACGGAAAAGATACTTTGGTAGTTAATTGGTACGACTATCAGAGATCGAGAGTAGGGAAAATGAATAATATTGTTGCTGCCCTTAGTTACAAAGTTAATGAAGAGCTATCTGTAGGTGTCGGAGCAAAAATATTTTCCGGTGATAGCGAAGATAAACTCTTATTGGACAAAGTGGGATATTTCAATCTTGTAAACCAAAATCAATTCAGATTTTCTTATGATACTGCTTATCAACATATAAAGGGTGTTTCCGATTATTCTTCCACACAATTTAATCTTGGGTTTAATTATAATTCCAAATATGTGTCTGTTGGTATTAACATTAATCTTCCATACTCCCTTACAAGGGACTATTCCTATACCAAAACAATATTAGATACTAACGGAATATCAACTCAAACATTAAAAGGAAGCGACAAAATCAATTTTCCGGCAACTTTTAATTTCGGTGTTAATTTTAAACCGGCTGGTAATTTGAGTGTAGAATTAGATTATACTTACGCTCCAATGTCTAAAGCGGAATTCGATTTATCTACTGTGGACACAACGTTTCAAAACTGGGTAGATCAGCATAAGTTTAACTTTGGGATTGATTATGCCCCATGGGAATTCCTCTCGTTGCAAGCAGGTTATAGTCAAATTCCATCAGAATTCGTACCTGAAGGATCAGCAATAAGAGATTCCGGTCCCAAAGCTGAAACAATAAGCGCCGGATTTGTTGCCAATACGGGATTTGG
>CAZULK010000095.1:0-10173 GCA_964621225.1 uncultured Melioribacteraceae bacterium
TTAAATATTGGAACTACGAAGTTGCAAGAGGTTCCAGTTCCAAAGGCGGCAAGGAAGCTCTGGAACAACTTGTGGAATATGCCAAAGCAGGAAAGTGTGTTGCTATTACTCCCGATGGGCCCAAAGGACCTATATATAAGCTTAAAGCGGGATGTGTTATTGCCGCGCAAAGAGCAAATGTTCCTTTGTATCTGGTTGGCATTAAATATTCAAGCAGTTGGAAGTTAAAAAGTTGGGACAAACTGGAAATACCAAAACCTTTTTCTGAAGTGATTGTGAATATTAGTGAACCGGTAACAATAGCCGGCGATTTAGCAAGAGAAGAAGTATCAAAAATAATTAGTGAATGTGAAATTAAATTGAATGAATTAAATAAATAATTGATAGAAATACTTAAAATATTGTTATTCCCTTTCGTTCTACTCTATACTGTATCAGTAAGAGTGAGGAATTATCTATTCGACAAAGGAATTTATAAGACAAAAAAAGTTGGAGCGAAAGTTATTTCTATTGGGAATCTTACTGTAGGTGGTTCGGGAAAAACACCCATGGTAATTTACGTTACAAACCTTCTTAAAGAGAAAGGTGTAAAAGTAGGAATACTTTCCAGAGGATACAGAAGGAAATCGAAAGGATATCAGCTTGTTAATAACGGAGAAAAATTTTTAAAAGATGTTGAAGAAGCAGGTGATGAAATTTATCTGGAAGCGCTGGAATGTCATGTGCCTGCAGCTGTTGCCGAAAGGAGAGCCGAAGGAGCCGAAAGATTTTTGAATGATGTTGAGTTGGACGCTATAGTTTTGGACGATGCTTACCAGCATAGATGGATTCACAGAGACTTGAACATTCTTCTTTTCGACCAAAGATTTTTATTAAAGTTAAACAAGCTTGAACAAAATTTATTGCCCTCAGGCGAAATGAGGGAGCCGTTCAAAGAAATTAAAAGGGCTGATATTGTAGTTATAAATAGAAAGTTTGCCGATAAACAAGAAATTCCGGAGAAATTGAAAAAGTACTTCGAAGGAATTCCCGTGTATCATTGTAAATACGTTGCAAAGAGTATTCATGATGTAAAAGATGACAAAGATTATCCCGTTAAAGAATTCGAAGGTCAAAAGAGCTTGGTAATTTGCGGCATTGCACGTCCCTATTCTTTTTTGCATATACTTGAGAATAATAACATTGATATCACCAATAAGATACTCTTTCCCGATCATAAATATTATTCCTTGAATGAAGTTCAGAAGATTAGAAAAGAATTCTATGATACAAATTCACACTCTGTATTAACGACACAGAAAGATGCCGTTAAATTAACAAAGTATGCAAAAGAGTTGGATGATATCGATATTTATTACTTAAAGATCGCAGTAGAATTCGATCAAAAAGAAAAATTTGAAGAAGAAGTAACTAAAATAATAACATCTTAATTAAAGGAGGAACACTCAATGGCTAAAACTAAAAAATATGTTTATTTCTTCGGCGGAAAGAAAGCCGACGGAAAAGCCGACATGAAAAACCTGCTGGGGGGTAAAGGTGCAAACCTTGCCGAAATGGTAAATATAGGTTTGCCTGTACCGGCCGGGTTTACAATCACAACTGACGTATGTACCTATTATTACGATCATGGTAAAAAATACCCAAGGGAATTGAAAAGTCAAGTCCTTAAAGCATTAGCAAAAACCGAAAAAATTATGGGAGCCAAATTCGGCGATAAAAAGAACCCACTATTGGTTTCGGTTCGTTCCGGTGCAAGAGTTTCTATGCCGGGTATGATGGATACTATCCTTAACTTGGGATTGAACGATACAACCGTTCAAGGGTTGATTGAAAAAACACAAAATCCCCGCTTTGCTTACGATTCATACAGAAGATTCGTTCAAATGTATGGAGACGTAGTATTGGGATTAAAACCCGTTGATAAAAAAGATGTTGATCCTTTCGAAGAAATTCTCGAAAAGAAAAAACATGCTGCCGGTGTTGAAAGAGACATTGATCTTTCTGCCGATGATTTGAAAGACCTTGTAAAAGAATTTAAAGCTCTTATCAAAAAAAGAACAGGTCACAGTTTCCCCGAAGATCCGATGGAACAATTATGGGGCGCAATAGGTGCTGTATTCGGTTCTTGGGATAACGAAAGAGCAATCGTTTACAGAAAACTTAACGGAATACCTGATGATTGGGGTACAGCTGTTAACGTTATGTCGATGGTATTCGGAAATATGGGTGAAGATTCCGGAACAGGTGTTGCGTTCACCCGTGACCCCGCCAGCGGCGAAAATATTTTTTACGGTGAGTATTTATTCAATGCTCAGGGCGAAGATGTTGTTGCCGGAACACGTACTCCCCTTCCGATTGCAGACTTGAAAAAAGATGATCCTAAAGCATATAAAGAGTTGGAAAGAATCAGAAAGATTCTTGAAAAACACTACAAAGATATGATGGACATCGAATTCACAATACAACAAGGCAAATTGTGGATGCTTCAGTGCCGCGTTGGAAAGAGAACCGGTTTTGCTGCAATCAAAATTGCAGTTGATATGGTTAGAGAAAAATTGATCAGCAAAGAAGAAGCATTGATGAGAATTGAACCGAATCAATTGAATCAATTACTTCGTCCTATTTTTGATGCTGACCAAAAAGCTAAAGCTCAAAAAGCCGGTAAAGTAATTGCCAAAGGCTTGAACGCAGGACCGGGTGCTGCAAGCGGTAGAGTTGCACTTACTGCCCACGATGCAGAAGTGATGGCAGCAAAAGGAGATAAAGTTATTCTTGTACGTATCGAAACTTCTCCTGAAGATATCAAAGGAATGAACGCCGCAGAAGGTATTCTTACTGCACGCGGTGGAATGACATCCCACGCAGCATTGGTTGCCCGTCAAATGGGTAAAGTTTGTGTTGCCGGATGTTCAGCATTGAATATTGATTATAAAAAAGGTACTATAAAAGTAGAAGGTAAAGATGTTGTAGTTAAAGAAGGAGATTATATCTCCATCGACGGTACAACAGGTGAAGTAATTGTTGGCGAAATCCAAACAAAACCATCCGAAGTAGTTCAGGTTCTTATCACTAAAGAACTGGATCCTAAAAAATCCGATGTTTATAAAACATATCGCGATTTGATGAGATGGGCTGACGAAGTTCGCGTATTGGGTGTAAGAACCAATGCCGATCAACCGGATCAATCTGCAAATGCAATTGCTTTTGGTGCAGAAGGTATTGGACTTTGCCGTACAGAACATATGTTCTTTGGCGGAGAAAGAATTAAAGCCGTTAGAGAAATGATTCTTGCCGATACAGTAGAAGAAAGAAAAGCTGCACTCAAAAAATTATTACCTCTTCAGAGAAAAGACTTTGAAGGTATTTTCAAGGTAATGAAAGGTAAACCGGTTACCATCAGAACACTGGATCCACCGTTGCACGAATTCTTGCCTCACGAGGATAAGGAAGTTAAAGAAGTTGCAAACGACTTAGGTGTATCCGTTAAAGTTCTTAAAGATAAAATAGAATCACTCAAAGAGTTCAACCCGATGTTAGGTTTCCGCGGTTGCCGTTTGGGTGTAAGCTATCCGGAAATCACCGAAATGCAAGCACAGGCAATATTCGAAGCAGCAGTAAACGTAGCTAAAAAAGGAATTAAGGTTCATCCCGAAATTATGATTCCTTTGGTTGGTCACGTTAACGAATTGAAACTTCAAGAAGCAATTGTAAGAAGAGTTGCTGAAGAAGTATTCAAGAAAAAAGGTAAAAAAGTTAAATACTTGGTTGGAACGATGATTGAATTACCAAGAGCTGCTGTAACAGCAAATCAAATTGCTGAAGTTGCTGAATTCTTTAGCTTTGGTACCAACGACTTGACACAAACAACATTCGGACTTTCCCGCGACGATGCCGGTAAATTCTTACCGTCTTATGTAGAAAGAGAAATCTTACCCAAAGATCCTTTCGAAAGCATTGACGTTGACGGTGTTGGTGCATTGGTAGAAATGGGTACCCAAAAAGGTCGTTCTACCCGTCCGGAACTTAAAGTAGGTATCTGCGGTGAACACGGCGGGGAACCTGCTTCGGTTGAATTTTGTCACAGAACCGGATTAAATTATGTTTCTTGTTCGCCATTCAGAGTGCCAATAGCACGCTTGGCGGCTGCAAGAGCAGCACTTAAAGACGGTTCTGCAAAACCTAAAAAGACCGTGAAAAGAAAAAGATCATCAAAGAAAAAATAATTAGTTGATGGGGGATTCGTTTCCCCCATCCAATTTTTTGATGAGATTGAATATATTAGAGGAGATAAAATGAAGTTATCAGATTTCAAATATAACTTACCAAAGACGGCAGTTGCAAAATTCCCGGTTGAACCAAGGGATAGCGCAAGAATGATGGTTCTCAATAGAGAAACTCAGGAAATTGAGCACAAAACATTTTCCGATCTGCCGTCACATTTAACCAAAGGCGATGTTCTCGTGGTAAACGAAACTAAGGTAATGCAAGCGAGACTGATTGGGAAAAAGGAGAGAACAAACGCCAATATTGAAGTATTCGTACTTCGTGAATTAAATAAGAAAGAAAACATCTGGGATGTGATTGTCGATCCGGCAAGAAAGGTTAGAATAGGCAACAGAATCTATTTTTCCGACAAACTCTGGTGCGAAGTTATCGACAACACTACATCCCGTGGTAGAACGGTTCGATTCAACGAAGATGCAGGCGATATCTTCGCTGCAATCAACGAAATCGGGCAAACTCCCCTTCCGCCTTATATGAAACGTGAACCTGTACCGGAAGATAGAGAAAACTATCAAACCGTTTATGCAAAAGAAGACGGTTCGGTTGCTGCACCTACAGCAGGACTTCACTTTACCAAGGAACTGCTGAGTAAGATTAAGAAAAAAGGTGTAAAAGTAGCTCCGGTAATCCTTCACATAGGATTGGGTACTTTTCGCCCTGTGGAAGTGGAAGACTTAACAAAACACAGAATGGATTCGGAATATTTCGAAATTCCCGAGCGTACTTCCGAATTGATAAACCAAGCATTGGATAACAAAAAAAATGTTGTAGTTGTAGGAACCAGTGCAGTAAGAGCACTTGAAAGTAGCGTTACTGCGCGTGGATATTCCAAACCGAATTACGGATGGACGGATAAATTTATCTTTCCACCCTACGAATTCAAAATTACAAAGAAATTAATCACTAATTTCCATCAGCCGGAATCTACACTTTTAATGCTCACTGCTGCATTCGGCGGTTATGATCTTGTAATGAAAGCTTACAAGACCGCATTAAAAGAGAAGTATAGATTCTTAAGCTATGGTGATGCAATGCTGATTGAATAAAATGAAAACTATTGCAATTATTCCATCCGGAGGCAAAGGTCTCCGGATGGGTTTTAATATTCCCAAACAATACGTGAAGGTTCACGGCAAAGAAATTATTGCCTCTACACTCCAGGTTTTCCAAAATTCGTCAAAAATTGATGAGATTGCAGTAAGCGCTCAGGAAGATTATTTCGAATTATTGAATGAAATAAAATCCAATTACTCTATTACCAAACTAAAATATATAGTTAAAGGCGGAGAAACCAGGCAAGATTCTGTTTACAATGCTTTGAATAAGGTTGAAGCCGGTGATAATGATCTGATTGCAGTTCATGACGCAGCCAGGCCATTATTACCGATTCCCCTTCTCGATTCCGCAATAGATTTTGCCCGGGAAAATAATTCTGTTGTCGTCGCCCTTCAGGCAAAGGACACTGTAATTCAAGGGAACAATATCGTAAAAGATTACCTGAAAAGAGACGAAATTTATCTTGCTCAAACTCCGCAAATATTTACATATTCCATACTTAAAACAGCATTCAACAAAGCGTACGAGGAAAACTACCAGGGAACCGACGAATCAACGCTGGTTAAAAAAGCAGGATTTGATGTAAAGATTTTCCCCGGAAGTCCGATTAATATAAAAGTAACAACTAAAGACGATTTGAAGCTTTACGAAATCTTGATTAAATTACATAACGATTTCCAAAATAATTCAGCGTGAGTTAAATATGTTGAATCTAATAGTAATATTATTACTTTCATATATAGTCGGTTCAATACCGACAAGTATAATTGTCACAAAACTTGTAAAGGGTGTAGACATTAGGAATTACGGTAGCGGAAATGCCGGAGGGACTAATGTATCCAGACTGTTAGGCAAAAAATACGGAATCCTAGTGATTATATTGGATGCATTGAAAGGAGCAATTGCGGTTGTTCTTATCGCGAGACTTTATTTAGGGAATTTCCCTTTCCCCAATTCAACTCCTTTTGATGATTTCACGTTAGTTCAATTACTTGCCGGAATTGCAGCCGTAGCCGGACATATTTGGACTGTGTTTGCAGGTTTTAAAGGCGGCAAAGGAATTGCTACAGGTTTGGGAGTTTTGATATCCGTAGTTACATTAGACATGTTATTGGCTGTTGGTGTATTTATTATTGTAGTTTCCCTTTCGAGATACATTTCTTTAGGTTCTATCTTAGCAGCTTTATCAATTCCTATAATAATGATAATTAGGGAGAATGTATTTGCTGTTGACATCCCAGGATATCATTCTTTATTACCGTTTGTAATTCTTTTAGCCTTATTAGTAACTTACACACACAGAGCAAATATCAAAAGAATATTGGCAGGACAAGAAAGTAAGTTTTCGTTTAAGAAAAAATAATGAGAATATCTGTATTAGGAGCCGGCAGCTGGGGAACTACCCTGGCAATTTTATTGCACTACAACGGGCATGACGTTACTCTGTGGGAATATAAAAAAGATTATTGCAAGCAGCTCAATAAACAGAGAGTAAATAAAATATACCTTCCAGGGGTCCCTATTCCCAAAGAAATGAAAATAACCAATTCCTTGCAAGAAGCATCCGAAGGTCAACACATGATTGTGTTGGCAATTCCATCACAATTTCTGCGAGGGGTTGTTAGAAAAATTAAAAGCTTTGACTACAAAAACACAACATTTGTTAGTGTTGCCAAAGGTATTGAGCGTGATACGCTTATGACGGTAACACAAATGTTAAAAGATGAAATTCCTACTCTTCCCGATGAAAACATTGGTGTTCTTTCTGGACCGTCTCACGCGGAGGAAGTCAGCAGAAGAATTCCTACTGCAGTGGTTGCAGCCTCCAATAGTAGAGAAACAGCAGAAGAAATACAAGCTGCATTTATTACTTCTTATTTCAGGGTTTATTCTACATGCGATTTGATAGGCGTTGAATTAGGCGGTGCGTTCAAGAATGTAGTTGCAATTGGTGCCGGAATAATTGACGGAGCCGGCTTTGGAGATAATACCAAAGCAGCAATCATGACAAGGGGAATTGCTGAAATTACAAGGTTGGGAATTGAAATGGGTGCCAGACCGGAAACTTTCGCAGGTCTTTCGGGTATGGGAGATTTGATTGTTACATGTATGAGTAAGCATAGTCGAAACAGATATGTTGGCGAGCAATTGGGAAAAGGGAAAAAACTGAAAGATATATTAAAATCTATGGATATGGTTGCCGAAGGAGTTGAGACTTGTAAATCTGTTCATCAATTGGCAGCAAAATTACAAATTGAAACACCAATTGCTTCTGCAGTATATAAAATTTTATTCTTGGATGTTGATCCTACAAAAGTTACATACGAACTGATGACAAGAGATATGAAATCGGAAGATTGATTCCAAAATCTATTTCGTAAATGCCTTCTGAATTAGACAAACCTATACAATTCCTTAAGAATGTCGGCCCCAAACGAGCCGCTTCGTTCGAAAAGATTGGTATTAAAACAGTCAGAGACCTTTTATTTTATTTTCCCACCAAACATTTGGATAGGTCAAACATTCTAAGTGTTTCCGAAATAATTCAATTCGTTAGAAACGGATTCGACGGGGAAGTTACCGTAATCGGTCGTGTTGTTGATTCGGAACTTATTCGATATGGAAAGAAGCAACTTTTTAAAGTTGTTATGATGAATAAAATGGAAACTTTCGAATGTGTTTGGTTCCAGGGAATAAAATATTTTAAGAATTCTTTCCCAGCTAATTCTTACTTCGCAATTTCAGCCAAACCGGTCATAACGAGATACGGTCACTTGCAATTCGTTCATCCGGATTTCGATAGGATTAATGAAAAAGAAACAAATGATTTTCTGAATACAGGAAAAATCATCCCCTTTTACAGAATTCCCAAAGAATTAAAAAAAGCAAACATTGGGGATTTCAGTTTAAGAAAAATCATTCACAATGCTGTTGAAAAATATGTTAACTTGGTGGAAGAGACACTGCCGCGAAGTATTATTCAAGAGAATAATCTTCTTCCGCTATCTAAAGCTTTGAAAGAATATCATTTCCCTTCTTCGCAAGAGAATATTGATAAAGCTAAAAAACGATTTAAATTCGAAGAACTGTTTTATTTGGAATTACTTGTAGCAATAAAATATTTTAAAACGAAATCAATAGAAAAAGGTATTGCGCTTAAAGTTCAAAAAGAACCTCTGAAAAACTTTTTGGATTCTCTGCCGTTTGATCTTACAAAATCACAATTAAAAGTGCTTCATGAAATAAGATTAGATTTAGAAAGCGGTAAGCCAATGAATCGCCTTCTGCAAGGAGACGTTGGCAGCGGGAAAACAATAGTATCTTTAATCACTGCAATAATAGCTGTCTCGAACGGATACCAAGCAGTTTTGATGGCACCAACGGAGATACTTGCAGATCAGCACTTTAAGAATATAAGTAAACTTATTCAACCCTTGGGTTATAATGTAAGTCTTCTGATCGGTGGACAATCTTCAAAAACAAGGAACGAAACTCTTGAAGATATTAAAAGCGGTAAAACAAATATTATCATAGGCACTCATGCTCTTTTCGAAGAAAAGGTGGATTTTAATAATTTGGGTCTGGTAATAATTGACGAACAACACAGATTCGGTGTTTTACAACGTGCAAGATTAATAAACAAGGGAATTTCACCCCATGTGCTTGTCATGAGCGCTACTCCCATTCCCAGAACCTTAACTATGACCATTTACGGAGACCTTGATGTTTCCATAATAGATACATTACCCAGCAACCGTATTCCGATTAAGACATACTTGAGAGGTGATAGCAGATTAGATAAAATATATGAATTCATCAAATCTGAAGTTGATAAAGGTAATCAAGCATTTATTGTTTATCCGCTTGTTGAAGATTCCGATAAACTGGATTTAAAATCAGCCGAAGAATATTATAAAAAATTATCGGAAGATGTATTCAGTAATTATAACGTGGGATTGATACACGGCAAAATGAAATGGCAAGATAAAGAAAATGTAATGCTTGAGTTTGCGAATAAAAAATTTGATATACTAATTTCCACTACCGTCATAGAAGTTGGAATCGACATACCCGATGCAACAGTAATTGTCATTAATGATGCTTACCGTTTCGGACTATCGCAATTACATCAATTAAGAGGAAGAATAGGAAGAAGCAACAAACAATCATATTGTATATTAGTTGCTGAAGATGGAATTATAAAGTCCAACTACACAAAAGATATTAGCTTGGAATATCTTTCAAAATCTGAAATTGAAAAGTATAAATCGGCGATTAGATTACAATCCATGGTTAAATATAATGACGGTTTTAAGTTATCCGAAATAGACTTGAAATTAAGAGGTCCGGGAAATATTTTCGGCAAAGAACAAAGCGGCTTTCCCGAACTTAAACATGCAAATATTATTGATGATTCGGAGTTATTATTTAAATCAAAAACATGTGCCTTCGATATTGTTAAGAATGATCCTAAATTATCGTTACCACATAATAAGCTAATAAAATCAGTACTTTTAAGGGACTATCAAAATCATTTAATTTTTTCGGGAATTGCATAACTATAAATCAACATTTAACTTTTTATTAACAACTATTGCATATAAATTATAAAACATTATATTGCAATAAATTTTTTATACTTCTTTTGTGAATGAAAAGATTAACTGTTGCTTTAACATATAATATAATTCCTACAGACACTCAACCGGGCATGGAAGAGAGCAATACCCTTCCCTCTTATGATAATTTGGATTATGATGATAAGTTTGCCGAATGGGATACAAGTGAAACTATTGATGCTATATATAATGCTTTAAGCATTTATCATGATGT
>CAZULK010000096.1:0-10074 GCA_964621225.1 uncultured Melioribacteraceae bacterium
TTTGTTGCGGAGAGGGCGGGATTCGAACCCGCGGTACCCGGTTAAGAGTACGACGGTTTAGCAAACCGTTGGTTTCAGCCACTCACCCACCTCTCCGTAAGAATGTGTGACTAAAAAGTCGAGGACAAATTTTCAATTTTGAATTGCAAATATATAAAACTTGTACAAACCGAAAAAGCAATTTTTATATTTTTTCTTTTATGGCCGCAATTCTTTTATCCGTTGATGGATGAGTTGAAAAATAATCCGGGAAAAACTCGGATTTTTCTTCCATAGCTTTTAATTTCTCAAAGAATTTTATCGCCGAATTCACATCGTACTTTGCAGATTTCATTAAATCCACCGCAAAATTATCTGCCTCATATTCGTTTTCTCTGGAATATTTCTTACTCAAAAATTGTTGAGTTATATCCCCGATTACATTTTGCAGAAATCCGTTCACACGCAGAAATTTACCAATCATCGAAAGTGAATAATCTGCCAAAAGTTTATTAAAAGAATGTCTCTTTATAACATGACCAATTTCATGAGACAATACAAAAGCTATTTCGTTTTCATCCGAACAGACTTTCAACATAGAATCGGTAAAGAATATCCATCCGCCCGGGAGCGCGTATGCATTCGGTTCATCAGACTTTAACAGAAAAAAATGAAATTTGTGTTGGGTTTTCAATCTATCTACAAGACGTGACGAGATATTATTTAAAAGTGCAGATTCCGACGCAGAGTTTTGATTCAAGATATTCTCTGCCATCTGTTTACCAAAGAAATACTCGGCACGAAGCGCTTCTTCTTCGCTACCGAAAATGGAAGAATATACCCATTTGCCTTTTTTAAGGGTTTCTCCGGCTTTTCTACCTATGTATTCGAAAAATTTTTGCAATCATCTTTGTAAAATTTGTTCTCATATTTAAAGAATAATGAGAACTTATACAAATTACATTATTTCCCGGATTACTCCTCTCTGCTTTGCTACCTTAACAATTTTAACAATTATCGATTTTTCTTTTTGCTTGCTCCAGCTAAGAATTTTCAATAAATCGCTTAGCTTTTGTGTGGATAGATTTTCGATTTTTGTTTCACCTCTTAAAATAGATTTTTTAAGTTCGTACAATTCAACAATTTGAGTATTAGTCAATATTACCTCCCCGTACAGTATATTCAAGACCGGAGAACAATAAAAAATTATGCCAAACTGAAATTTTTGAAGAATTAATAAATTTCGCTTTTATCAACTACTGGGAAATGTACTAAAAAGATAAACTGTTTGAAAATTAGACATAAAAAAAGCGCATCCCGGAAAAAAGATTTTGTCCCAATCCGGAATGCGCTATGTTCCTACTCGCTAACAGCCTAGCAAAGATTTTTCAAATAATTGTTAACGTGTTCAGCCGTCTTACGACCTTCGTTAATTGCCCATACAACCAGTGATTGTCCCCTTCTCATGTCGCCGGCGGCAAAAACACCTTTAATATTTGTCATCATTTCGGAGGAAGTTGCAACATTTCCCCTTTCATCAAGTTCAACTCCAAATTGTTCGATAAGAGAATTTTTAACAGGCCCTAAGAAACCGAGAGCTAAAATAACCATATCCGTCTCAACGCTGAATTCCGATCCGGGTATTTCATTCAAATTAAATCTGCCGGTTTCTTTATCAACTTCAAAATTAACTCGAACGGCATTTAATTTTTCAACTTTCCCGTCCTTTCCCGAAAAACTTTTTGTCAGAATCCCAAAATCCCTTTCGCATCCTTCTTGGTGGGAAGTTGAAATTCTTTCTATTCTTGCCCACTCAGGCCAAGGATTGTCTGCTCTGCGTTCTTTAGGAGGTTTAGGAAGTAATTCAAAATTTTTCACACTTTTAGCCCCCTGGCGAATAGCTGTTCCTATACAATCAGAACCCGTATCTCCACCGCCGAGTACAATCACATTTTTATTCTTTGCAGATAAATTTTCATCAGGTTCATCAATTCCCAATATCACCCTACTTTGATGTCCAAGGTACTCCATTGCAAAATGAATGCCCGAAAGATTTCTCCCGTCAACGGGCAAATCCCTTGGCTTTTCAGCTCCGCAAGCTAATACAACAGAATCGAATTCACTCAGCAATTCACCGGCTTCAATATCTCTTCCTATTTCCGTATTCAGCTTGAATTCAATCCCTTCTTGCTCCATTAGTTCAATTCGCCGTTTTACAAATTTTTTGTCCAATTTAAAATTCGGGATTCCAATACTGAGCAATCCCCCCGGAAATCCG
This sequence comes from uncultured Melioribacteraceae bacterium, assembly GCA_964621225.1. GTDB lineage: Bacteria > Bacteroidota > Ignavibacteria > Ignavibacteriales > Melioribacteraceae > CAYNUJ01. The sequence continues at coordinate 2,258 of CAZULK010000096.1, forward strand.
TTCTTCTCAAAAACAGTTACGGAATGCCCATATTTATTTAATTGATCCGCCGATGCCAATCCAGCCGGACCCGATCCAATTACCGCAACTCTCTTTCCGGTTCTGGTCTTTGGTGGTTGAGGCTTCATCCAACCGAATTCGTAGGCTTTTTCAATTATGGTTAATTCCACATTTTTAATGGCAACAGCAGGTTTAGTAATTGCAAGAACGCAGGAGTTTTCGCACGGAGCAGGACAAACTCTTCCTGTAAATTCAGGAAAATTATTTGTTTTCATCAATCTTTTGAATGCTTTGTACCAATCATCCCTGTAAACCAAGTCATTCCATTCAGGTATCAAATTATTAACCGGGCAACCGTTATGGCAAAACGGAACACCGCAGTCCATGCATCTGGAAGCCTGAATTTTCAGTTTATCTTCGGGGAGCATTTCAATGAACTCATCCCAATGAGAAACTCTTTTTTCGACCTCTTGAACCTTAAAATTTTCTCTATCGTATTTTATAAAACCTAGGATATCTCCCATAATCTCCTCAGATATTATACATTAACTTGGATTTCTTCATCCTTCTCTTCGGCTAAAACCCTTTGGTAATCCTTCGGGAACACCTTTTTGAATAATTTCACCGATTCATTCCAATTTCCAAGCACCTTTTCAGCTTTTTTACTCCCTGTATAATGCAGATGATTTTCTATTAATTTTCTGATTGAATCCACTTCATCTGCATCTTCCAAAGGGAAAACATCAACCATCTCTGAATTTAATTTAGAATAAAAATCATGATTTTCGTCCAGAATGTATGCCAATCCTCCGCTCATTCCGGCTGCAAAATTTCTTCCGGTAGATCCCAAAATGATCACTTTACCGCCGGTCATATACTCACATCCGTGATCCCCTACTCCTTCAATTACAGCGGTAGCACCACTATTTCGAACGGCAAATCTTTCGCCGGCTAATCCGTTCACGTAAAGTTCCCCTCTTATTGCTCCGTAAAGCGCAACATTCCCGATTATGATATTCTCTTCGGGGATTAAAATTGAATTTGGATGGGGCAAAATAATTATTTTTCCTCCGGAAAGTCCTTTTCCTACATAATCATTTGCTTCCCCTTCCAATCTAAATGTTATTCCGTTGCTTAAAAATGCTCCAAAACTTTGACCGGCGGACCCTTCAAAATCTACATGAATTGTATCTTCTTTTAGTCCTTTCAGTCCGTATAACTTAGCTACTTTAGAAGAAAGCATTGCACCGACTGCTCTGTCAATATTCTTTATTTGGAAACTAAACCTTGCCGGAATCTGTTCATTAATTGCTTTTTTTGAAGCAGAAATCAACTTTTTGTCAATTACATTGTCGATCTCATGTTTTTGCTTGTCGGTATGGTAGAAAGGAAATCTAACCGGAATATCCGGGACATGAAGAATATTCGTAAGGTCAAGATATTTTGCCTTCCAGTGGGAAATATCATCCCGCATTTCCAGGTAATCCGCATGACCAATCAATTGATCCAATTTTCTTACACCCAATTGAGCCATTATTTCCCTTACTTCCTGTGCGATGAAGCGGAAGAAATTGATAACATGCTCCGGCTTGCCTTTGAAATTCTTCCTTAATTCAGGATTCTGAGTAGCAACACCAACTGAACATGTATTCAAATGACATTTACGCATCATAACGCAACCCATGGAAATAAGAGCAGAAGTTGCAAACCCAAATTCATCAGCACCCAATAAAGCTGCTATTACTACATCTCTGCCTGTTTTCAATTGTCCATCAGCTTGCAAACGAACCCTGTTCCTCAATTCGTTCATCACCAAAACCTGTTGAGTTTCCGAAAGACCTAATTCCAATGGTAATCCGGCATGCTTAATTGAAGTTTGAGGTGATGCTCCCGTTCCGCCTTCATAACCTGAAATAAGAATGTGATCGGCTTTCCCTTTAGCCACTCCGGCAGCGATGGTTCCGACACCAATCTCCGATACCAGTTTTACACTTATATCCGCTTCCGGATTCGCATTTTTTAAGTCGAAAATCAATTGAGAAAGATCTTCAATTGAGTAGATATCATGATGAGGAGGCGGAGAAATTAAGCCGACTCCCGGAGTTGTATGTCTTACAGCCGCAATTTCCTTACTGACTTTATGCCCGGGTAATTGCCCCCCCTCACCTGGTTTTGCTCCCTGAGCCATCTTAATCTGCAATTGATCTGCATTAACCAGATATTCAATAGAAACTCCAAATCTACCTTGGGCTATTTGCTTTATTCTGCTTCTTTTACTCCTTCCATCGGGAAGTATTTCGAACCTGGAGCTGTCCTCTCCACCTTCTCCCGTGTTGGAAAATCCACCCAATTCGTTCATTGCCAAAGCAAGAGTTTCGTGAGCTTCTTTGGAGATGGACCCGTAGCTCATTGCTCCGGTTGCGAACCTTCTCACTATTTTTTCTACAGGTTCAACTTCCGAAATGTCGATAGGAGTTCTTTCTCTGAATTTTAACAAAGATCTTATTGTCGCAGGATTCTTATCAGGATCATTCACGAACTGTGCATATTCTTTATAAATTGAATAATCGTTAAGTCTAACTGCTTTTTGCAGAAGAGCAATTGTATTAGGATTCCACTGATGAAATTCACCGTCTCTTCTCCAATGATAATTTCCACCAGAAGCAAGCAATTCTTCATCTTGCTCCCCGGAGAAAGCATCATTATGGCGCATATATTGTTCCAATGCAATGGTTTTTAATCCTATTCCACCCAATCTGGAGTCGGTACCGGTGAAATATTTATTAATAACTTTCCGGTTAATTCCAATTGCCTCAAATATTTGAGCTCCGCAATATGATTGCACAGTGGAAATACCCATTTTAGATATAATCTTGTAAAGTCCTTTTTCTATTGAAGTTAGGTAATTCACTTGAGCTTCTTCATAGCTAATATGCGTATTTTCTCCGGCACAAAGCTCGTTTTTCATTATATCAAATACTAAGTAGGGGTTAATAGCGTTTGCTCCGTATCCGATAAGTACAGCAAAATGATGTAATTCTCTGACTTCTCCCGATTCCACAACAATGCTTGCTTGAGTTCTCTTTCCTTTACGAATTAAGTGATGATGCAAACCGGAGCATGCCAATAAAGAAGGGATCGACATGTTGGAATCATCCACACTTTTATCGGAAAGAATTAAAATAGTGTATCCTTCTTCTATTGCCTTTTCCGCAGCCTTGAATACATTTTTTAAGGCTTTCTTTAGCCCTTTTCCGCTTTCTTGTCTTTTGTATGTAATTGGAATGACTTTCGATTTCAAGCCTTCCAAGTCTAAATCTTTTATTGCCGCCATTTGTGCATTAGTGATTACCGGCAGATCCAACTTTACTTTTCTGCACTGTTGTGGAGTTTCCTCTAGCAGATTTCCCTCCTTACCCAAATACATATGAGCAGACATAATGATTTTCTCTCTTATTGGGTCTATCGGAGGATTCGTAACTTGAGCGAACAATTGTTTGAAATAATTGAACAGTAATTGAGGTTTATCGGAAAGAACCGCCAAAGGCGTATCCGCTCCCATAGAACCGATAGCTTCTTTACCCTCAGTAATCATGGGAGGAAGTATCATCTTCAGTTCTTCTTCCGTGTATCCGAATGCCTTTTTTAACTTGAATAATTTTTCACTACCAACATTTTCTTCGTTTGATTCTGTTATATCGTTAATATGAATTAAGTTTTGATCGAGCCATTTTTTATAAGGATTTTTTGTGATTACCTTTTGTTTAATTTCCTCGTCTTCAATTATTCTACCTTCTTCGGTATCAACCAGAAAAATTTTACCTGGCTGTAATCTTCCTTTTTTAACAATTATTTCCTCATCAACCGGAAGAGCACCTGCTTCGGAAGCCATAATTACCCTGTCATCCGAAGTTATGCAATATCTTGAAGGACGCAATCCGTTTCTATCGAGGACAGATCCAATATACCTGCCGTCTGTAAATGAAATAGTTGCAGGTCCATCCCATGGTTCCATCAAACATGAGGCGTATTCATAATAAGCCTTTTTCTCTTCCGGAATATTTTTATCGTGTGTAAAAGCTTCCGGAATCATCATCATCAATGCTTCCGGCATAGACCTGCCGGCAGCAACCAGCATTTCCAAGGCATTATCAAATGCAGCAGAATCACTTTTCAAAGGAGCAAGAACGGGAAATATTTTTTCCAAATCGTTTCCGAATATGTCAGACTTAAAGTATTTCTCTCTTACATTGAACCAATTCCGGTTCCCTTTTATCGTATTAATTTCACCGTTATGAGCGATCATTCTAAAAGGATGGGCAAGCGCCCAAGTTGGAAATGTGTTGGTGCTATATCGTGAGTGAACTAATGCAATAGCGGATTTGATAGTTGAAGATGCCAAATCGGGGAAAAAACTATCCAATTGTTCGGCTTTCAATTGCCCTTTGTACACCAACACTTTAGATGAGAGACTGCAGATGTAAAAATAGTTTTTCTGAGACAAATCAGTTACTCTGATTTCCAGACCTAATTTTTTTCTGATAATAAGGAGTTTTCTTTCAAAATCTTTCTTTTCAGTCCTCTTTCCCCTACCGATAATCAAATGTTTCATTACTGGCATAACGGATCTGGCAATTCGCCCAATTTTAGTATCGTCATAGGGTACATCTCTGAAACCGAGGAAATATTGTCCCTCTTCCCTTACAACATGCTCAATGATATTCTCAATAATATGCCTATCTTCTTGTAGGGTCGGTAAGAATACCAGCCCAACTCCGTAGTCCCCAGGATCAGGCAATTCAATATTTCTTATATCACATTCAGGTCTTATCAATTCGTCAGGCATTTGAATAAGAATTCCGGCTCCATCCCCACTTTCGGGATCAGATCCGGTTGCTCCGCGATGGGACAGATTTTCCAAAATTCTTATTCCATCCCGTATAATATCATGCGATTTATTACCCTTAATATTGGCAATGAATCCCACACCGCAGGCATCATGCTCATAATTTGGGTTGTACAATCCTCTTGCTTTTGGTAAAAAGCCTGAAAAATCCATTTATCCTCTCAAATTTATTTCGATATCAGTTGACTAACGAAGCAGAATTCTTTTCTAAATTGAATAATTTATAATTGATTGAATCACTCAATGCTTTGAAACTTGCTTCGATAATGTTTTCCGAAACGCCGACGGTAGTCCAGGTAGATTTTCCGTCGCTCGATTCTATCATCACTCTCACTTTTGCTTCCGTACCGTCTTTTTCATCCAGAACACGGACTTTATAATCAACCAACTTGATGCTCGAAATTTCAGGGTAGAATCTCACTAATGCCTTACGTAGTGCATTGTCCAATGCATGAACCGGACCACATCCATCGGCGGCTGTATGCTCTATTTCGTCTCCGACTTTAACCTTCAGCACACCTTCCGAAGTCGAAAAGCCTTCATCGTTAAAGAATACATGAACTTTGGCATCAATAACGGAAAAGAAGGGAGAAAATTCGTTTAACTCTTGTCGCAGTATTAATTCGAACGAAGCCTCGGCACCGTCGAATTGATATCCTTTGTATTCAAGCGATTTGATATGCGAAACCACTTTCTTACTAAGTTCCCTATTTCCGTTCAAATCGATTCCCAGTTCCTTGGCTTTATAACGGACATTGCTTTGACCTGAAAGATCGGAAACCAGAACTCTCTGTTTATTTCCGACTAATCCGGGCTCAATATGTTCATACATTCTACTTTCTTTCATAACAGCGCTTACGTGAATTCCTCCCTTGTGAGCAAATGCGGATTTTCCCGTGAAAGCTGCTCTTGTGTTGGGAGCTAAATTCATTGTTTCCCAAACATAATGAGAAAGATTGGTAATCTTCTCCAAGTTATTCACTTGATTTGTATTTTTATGCATTTTCAAAATCAAATTTGGCAAAATACTGCATAAATTTGCATTACCGCATCTTTCCCCTACTCCATTTATTGTGCCCTGTACATGAGTAGCACCTGCTTCGACAGCAGCCAAAGAATTTGCCACAGCCAATTCCGAATCGTTGTGGGCGTGAATACCGATGGGTAAATCAAATCTATCTTTGATTTCTTTCACTATCTCTTTTAGTTCACTTGTAATTGTTCCGCCGTTTGTATCACAGAGTACCAGTGTATCGGCTCCGCCTTCTACAGCAGCTTCAAGCATTCGAATTGCAAAATTCTTATCGTCTTTGAAACCATCAAAAAAATGTTCTGCGTCAAAAATGACTCTTCGACCATTACTACTGAGAAAGGATACTGATTTTCTTATCAGTTCCGCATTTTCATCTTCGTTTAATCCCAGGCCTCTTTCGGCATGGAGTCTCCAAGTTTTTCCAAATATGGAAACTACCGGTGTTTCGGCACTAATTAAAGCCAACAGATTGGGGTCTTCTTCAACGGCATTCAAATCCCTTGCAGTGGAACCAAAGGCACAGAGCTTTGAGTGTGAAAATTCAATTCCCTTTGCAAGTTGAAAGAATTCTTCATCTTTCGGATTGCTTCCCGGCCATCCTCCCTCAATAATATCAATACCGAATTGGTCCAAGCGTTGTGCAATCAAAATTTTATCTTGGACGGATAAATTAACCCCTTCTCCTTGCGTACCGTCTCTTAACGTAGTATCGAATATTTCTATTAACATTTTTTTCCTCTTAATTAATCAAATCATTTCATTTTGCTTTGCATATTCGAATATATTTCCCGCTTCGATAATCGGAAGAATATCACCCAGTGGATTCAAATCGAAGTTTTCACCGGAAGTTATGTTATATAACTTATTTTCTGATAAATCGATTTTTAATTGATCTCCGGTTTTTATTTTATCATTCAGTTTGTCATTGCATTCATATGGAATTGCAAAACCACCGTCGACGCAATTTCTGTAAAATATTCTTGCGTATGATTCAGCGATAATAACTTTAACTCCGGCTTTATTTAATGCAAAAGGTGCATGTTCCCTGGATGAACCACAACCAAAATTGCTGCCGCCGATAATAATCGAAAATTCAGATTCAGTTTCATCTTCCTTTACAAAAGGAATTCCCCCATCGGGCAATCCGGACTCTTTCAACGGAACACCCGAGAGTGCAAACTTTCCATACATTTTCGATTCATTTTCATCCGATAGGCTGTATACCAAATGTTCGGCAGGAATAATCTGGTCGGTGTCTACATTATTACCAAGAACGAATGCTTTTCCTTCAATTTCTCTATTCAATTTTTAACTCCTTAATCTTTACAAAAATTCTCTTGGATCGGTTATTTCTCCTGTTACGGCCGAAGCAGCAACTGTTAACGGAGAAGCCAAATATACTTCCGATTTCTTGCTACCCATTCTTCCCGGGAAATTTCTGTTCGTAGTTGAAATAACTACTTCGTTATCTACTGCTCTTCCAATTGTATCGCTAGGACCACCCAAACAAGCAGCACATGAGGATTGAGCGATTACGCAACCGGCTTTCTCGAATATCTCTTTCAAGACCACACCGTTTACAGTTTCCACTTCCAGTGCTTGAGCTACTTGAGTTGAAGCAGGAACAACAAAAGTAGGAACCTTTACTTCCTGACCGAACAGAATTTTCGCGGCATTCACAAAATCGGTTAATTTCCCACCTGTACAAGACCCGATATAGCATTTTGTAAGCTTGGTGCCTTGAACATTGCGAACCAAGTCTCTGTTATCCGGACTGTGCGGTTTTGCAACCACCGGCTCCAATTTTTCAGTATCATAATTATAAACGGAGTGGTATCTTGCATCGGCATCACTTTCAAAAATTTCAAATTCTTTATT
>CAZULK010000097.1:0-10017 GCA_964621225.1 uncultured Melioribacteraceae bacterium
AAATTGCCAAAACTTTCATTTTTTATCCCCATATATTTTATTTAATAATAATTCTAATATTGTTTTGTTATTTTATAAGAGATTGAAAAATTAATTTAAAATTTTACAAAAGGAATAATATGACTTTAATGGAAATTAGAAATGAATTCGAATACCTAAAAACGGGAAAAGTTTATTTCAACCATGCCTCTGTGGGGCCGTTGCCTAATAGAACGGTGGAAGCAATAAAATCATATTCTGAGGAAAGAAGTACCGGCAGCATAAACAATTTCATGCATTACCTCGCAATCGATAAAAGAGCAAAACGAAAGCTGGGGAATTTAATAGGATGCAAACCGGATAGAATTGCATGGAGCAGCAGCGTTGGATTCAGCATGAGCATACTTGCGCAAGGATTGAACTGGGAACCGGGAGACAGAATAATCTTGAATAACATTGAGTTCCCTTCCAATGTTTATCCTTTCATGAACCTTCAATCAAAAGGCGTGGAAATAGATTTTGTCGATGCAAAAAACGGCATCGTTAATTTGGATGATTATGAAAAATTAATAACTCCCCGGACAAAATTAATATCGATAAGTTATGTTCAGTTTTTATCCGGCTATAGAACAGAGATCCGTCGTTTAAGTGAAATCTGTAAATCGAAAGGGATTCTGTTATCTGTCGATGTAATTCAAGCTGCGGGAAATTCTTTGATAGAAGCAGAAGAATGGGGCGTGGATTTTTTAACCGGGGGAACTCAAAAATGGCTCTGCGCATTGGAAGGATTGTCATACTTTTATATAACCGAAGAACTTCAAGAAAGATTGAATCAAACAATGGTGGGCTGGGGCTCCGTAATGGATGCTTGGGAATTACTCGATTATAAATTGGAATATCCAAAGCATGCGGGCAGATTCCAAGGAGGCACTCCCAATTCAATAGGTGTATTTGCGCTCAATTCTTCACTCGATTTATTCCTCAAGTTCGGGAAAGAAGAAATACAGAAACGTGTGCTGGATAATTCAAAATATTTAATCTCGAATTTAAAAGAATTGGGATTTACACCGTTACTGCAAAACGAAGAGGATGAACATCTTTCGGCTATTGTTACTTTTGATGCACCAAATGCTGATGATATAAAAAGTAAATTGGCAGAGAAGAATATAATCGTGGAAGTTAGAGTCGGGAAAGTACGTCTTTCACCCCATTTCTATAACACTAAGGAAGAAATCGATTTGTTCCTTTCCGAACTGGAAAAATTAAAGGCTTAATATGTTCGTAACGGAAGAAGGAATAAAATTAACGGGTATAACTTCCGTCGAAATGAAAAAACTTGACGATTTGGCAATGGAAAACAATTCGCCAAACTTATTCCAAATGATGGAGAACGCCGGCAGAAATCTTGCGGAATTAACCATATCTTTAATTGATGATTATTCTGCGTCAAGAATTCTTGTTCTTGCCGGGAAAGGGGGAAACGGCGGCGGAGGCATTTGTTCTGCAAGACACTTGGCTAATAAAAACATCGATGTGCATTTATGTTTAATTGAACCGGATAAATTAAGCGAAGTAGCAAATGAGCAATTAAACATTTACTCCCGGACAGATGGCAAGCTGGTTGCACCGGATGAATTACAAAATCATTATGATATAATTTTAGATGCAATGCTCGGTTACAGCCTTAAAGGGGAACCGGCAAACGGATATGCACAAGCAATTGAATTTGCAAACGAAAGCAATGCAAAAGTTATCGCTCTCGATATACCTTCCGGAATTGATGCATCAACCGGGAAAGTAAAAAACAATTCTATTAAAGCTGACTTCACTCTAACATTGGCATATCCTAAGGTAGGATTAAAAAACCCTAATTGCGGTAAGCTTTTCCTCGGAGATATAGGTATTCCATCCCAAATTTATAAGAAAATAATAGACGGATATATCAATCCATTCGGAAATAAATGGCTGATCAAATTGAAAAGGGAACAGAGTTAAATAACGTTATAAATTATACCTACTTGTAACGCTTGCTTTATTTGTGTATCCAACGATTGATTCTTTTCGTAAATCAGTAAAAAGTTAAAATTAACATTCAGCCATGAGTTAACTTTAGCGACAATATTATTATCCCATCTTACATCCCAGACATCAATGTGCTCGAAACGGGTGAAGAGTCTTAACATGCTTTTCATTTTCAAATTTGTATCTATTGTGAATTCCGTATGAGTAACGGATTCCATACCGCTTTCGAGTTTGAAAGCTTCAATTTTGCCTTTCGTCCGGTTATCATCTGAATATTGTCTGAATCGGTTGGTGAAAGTTTCCTGAATAGCTATGCCCAATCTCGATTTAACAAGTTTACCTTTATCAAAATTAAAACCCATACTTTGTGTTACATATCCCGGGTCGAATATATCTGCAATTTTCTTTTTCGGCTCTGTTTTATAATCGAACCCTTCTGTAATCTGCGTTCTTATTATATTCGAGATGTAAGGATCAACTTTCCAACCCACGTTGTATGAAAGAACACTTTCAATAAAGAGTTCATTGTCGTTGGTTCTGAAATTTTGGGAGCCTATTTTGGTTCTTCCGAATGCACTTTTTACTCTATTTTTGAAAGACCACTCATCTTCCGAATAATCTAATTTAACGTCACCGGTTAGTGTCCATGTAAGGCTATTCTCTCCTCCTTTAATCCAATTTGTGAAGGATATTTGACTGATGTTCAATCCTAAATCAAAAGAAGGGTGAAATTTGTTTTTTGTCGAATCTGCCTCTTTGGCAAGAAGGATTACCGGAAATATCATCAGAAAGAATAAATATTTTCTAATCATTTTGGAACCTGTTAAGCTCTTTTTTAGTAGTTTAAATTTTTAGGTTTACAAAAATATGAAACTCAGACTGTTTAACAATAATTGAATCGAGAAAAGATAAAATAAATGGATAAATTTCAGTTAGTAACAAATTACAAGCCGGCCGGGGATCAACCGCAGGCAATAAAAGAATTAACGGAAAATATTTTGCGCGGTACCAAGCACCAGGTTTTGCTCGGTGTTACCGGTAGCGGAAAAACATTTACAATGTCGAATGTAATTGCAAATGTTAACCGTCCTACTTTGATTATTTCCCATAATAAAACCCTTGCTGCCCAATTGTATTCCGAATTCAAAGCATTCTTTCCTCATAATGCTGTTGAATTCTTTATTTCCTATTATGATTATTACCAGCCGGAAGCATATGTGGTAAAGAACGACCTTTACATCGAAAAGGATTTTTCCGTAAACGAGGAAATTGACAGGTTAAGATTAAAAGCCACAACAGCATTGATTGAGGGGAGGAGAGATGTGATTATAGTTGCAAGTGTAAGTAGTATTTACGGCATCGGAGCTCCGGAAGAATATGCAAAGCAGATTGTCTTTTTGAAAAAGGGTCAGGAAATTGAAAAGAAAAAATTATTGATGTCTTTAATCGACATTTATTACATCAGAAATGATATTGAATTTACACGGGGGACATTCAGAGCGCGCGGAGATATTGTGGAAATCATTCCGGCTTATCAGCACGAAGAAGCAGTACGTGTGGAATTTTGGGGTGATGAAATAGAAAGACTATCCATTATTGATTCTTTAACCGGTGATGTTATTCGTGAAGTAGATTCCGTTGCTATATATCCGGCTAAATATTTCGTAACAACCAAAGAACAAGTTCAAAGGGCAATCGTTACAATTGAAGAAGAATTAAAAGAAAGACTCAATTACTTTTGGAAGGAAGAAAAATATCTCGAAGCGCAAAGACTGGAACAGCGCACCAAATATGATATTGAAATGATTAAGGAAATCGGGTACTGTTCAGGAATAGAAAATTATTCAAGGCATATGGACGGAAGACCTCCCGGATCACGCCCTTCATGTTTGTTCGATTATTTTCCGAAAGATTATTTGTTATTCATAGACGAATCCCATGTAACGATTCCTCAAATTAGGGGAATGTATAACGGCGACAGAGCCAGAAAAGAAACATTGGTTGAACATGGATTTCGACTTCCCTCGGCATTGGACAACAGACCGTTGAAATTTGATGAATTCGAAGGCCTTGTTAATCAAGCTATTTACGTTTCCGCTACACCCGGAGATTATGAATTATATAAAAGCGGCGGCGCCATTGTTGAGCAGATCATTCGCCCTACAGGATTGTTAGATCCCGAAATCGAAGTGCGACCCGTTAAAAATCAAATTGACGACTTATTGGACGAAGTTAAAATTAGAGTAGAAAAAAGTGAAAGGGTTTTGGTCACTACACTAACAAAAAAAATGGCTGAAGATTTAACGGATTATCTTGAAAAGCTCGATATTAAAGTTAGATATATTCACAGCGATATTGATGCACTTGAGAGAGTCGAGATAATCAGAGACCTTCGAATGGGCGACTTCGACGTATTGGTTGGAGTCAATCTTTTGCGCGAAGGTTTGGATTTGCCCGAGGTTTCATTGGTTGCAATCATAGATGCCGATAAAGAAGGATTCCTCCGCAGCGAAAGATCTTTAATGCAGACGGCCGGAAGAACCGCAAGAAATGCCGGCGGAAAAGTGATAATGTATGCAGATAGAATAACCGATTCTATGAAAAAAACCATTGACGAAACCAATAGGAGAAGAAAGGTTCAACAAGAGTATAATGAGAAGCATGGTATAACCCCGCAAACGGTATATAAAAGTAAGGAAGAGATTATGGCTTCTACCTCCATTGCCGATATGAGAAAGAAAGATGAAATGAGCGAAGCCGCATTCACCAAGGTTGCCGAACCGGTTATCAAATATATGACTAATGAACAGAAGCAAGAGTTGATTGACCAAATGGAAGAAGAAATGCTGCAAGCAGCTAAGGATTTGGAATTTGAAAAGGCAGCCTACTTAAGGGACGAAATTGAGAAGATGAAGAAGTTGATAAAGAAATGATCAATTACGGGTTATAATTATACCCGAATTATCCGGAGCCACACACCTTTCTTTACACATTCCGCATCCTGTACAGTCTGAATCTATTATTACAGGCTTCATTGCTTTGAGTTGAATAGCTTTATTTTTTATCGGACATGCATCGTAGCAGAAAGTGCAATGAATATCATTATAAGCCAAACAATTGGGATGATCGATTTCCGCTTTACCCATGATAGGAAATTTATCGTTGTTCCAAACCAATGCTTTGGGTTCGCAAGCAGAGATGCAAGAAACATCCTCACACATTTCGCAGGCTTTCAATTTGGGGTCGATAATCGCAACTTTCTTTTCTTTGCCAATTGGAAAGAGTTTGATTGCTTCTGCGGGACAAACGGGAATGCATTCACCGCATGCTGTGCATTTATCGATGTAATCCTCAACCGCTCCCGGAGGGAAAAGCTTCTGATTGCTTCTTTTCAATTGTTCGGGAATCTTATCATCGATGATCGACGCCGCAGCGCCGACCATCATTTTGAATGAATTTTTAAGAAATTCTTTTCTAGATTTCATTAGAATTTATCAACTTTCTTAAATACATTTTCTACGCTCAATTCATCCCCTTCAGCAGGATTGTCGGTTGCCGGTATATGACATTGCAGGCAATTGTTCCTTTCCGGATGAAGTGTTTGAGGAGCATCTTCTTCGTCGGGGGAATTATGACATTCGAGACACGCTTCACCGCCGTTCTCGTGCAATGCAACGTCTTCCCCAACTTCTACTGGATGATCCGCAGGAATAAGTGGGGGAGCTCCGTATAAACTTACGTTTTCTTGTTTAACCATTTTCAGTTTAAGACTGTCCTGAGCAGTTAATTTTTCATCAGAATTTTTTGCACAGGAAGCTAATAAAATAACCGTTAATAATAAAATGATTTTCTTCATATTATTTCTCCCTAATAAAATTAAAACTTAAAGACAAAGCATTTTCCGGACATGCATCAATACAATTCAAACACCTGGAGCAATCACCTTTTATTACGTTGTTCTTTTCTCTGTAAACAGGGTCATCCAATACTTCTTTAACCATACAAACTTCAAAACATTCATCACATTGAACACATTTATCGTGGTCAATTTTTATTTTGGTGGGCGAATATTTCCCGATCAATGAATATGAAGCGCCAACCGGACACAACGCCCTGCACCAAATATTAGATGAAATTAATAGTTCAAAAATAAAAATGGAAAAAATTAGAAGTATCGTCCAAGATATTCCATTAAAACTCACAAAAGTCATAGTGCTTTCCGGAGTTTGTTTGGAAAACATTTCTGATAACTCCCTGCTCATCGCCCCTATTGGTGAATATGTTGTGAAGAAGGGGATTGAAGTTATAAATGATACAACTACTACTATTGCAAGAAGATAATATTTCCATTTTATAGACGAGCTCAATTTGAAGATTGCAACTTTTTTATTCAGATATCCTGTGATTTCAGAGAGAAGGTGAACCGGGCAAATGAAACTGCAAAAAGTTCTGCCGCCTATCAAATAATAAAATAAAATCACTATCAGTAAGGCAAACAATGAAGTCAAAGTTATTGAAAATCCCGCAACTAACAATTCTACAAAAGCAAGCGGATCAATGAGGTTTATGCCTAATAGATTACTGGCAATCAGAGATCCGTTGAAGAATGAAAATCCCAATCCCGGAGTGATTAACAAAATCACACTCAAAATCTGAATCATTCTCCTTGTTATTTTATACTTTCCTTTCATCCTTTGCTTTCGTCAATTGTTTTATAATGAGCGGATTTATCAATGTTTTTGTAAGGCAAAACCTCAATTGCTGTTTGATCCAGCGGACAAGAATGTTCGCATATTCCGCAGCCCGTACAATATTCGGAATGAATTATGGGTTCGAATATTGTATGCTTGCCGGTTTCTTTATTCAAACTCTTTTTTAAGCTTATTGCTTTATCAATCAAAGGACAAACACGATAACAAATTTCGCATCTTAAGCCGTTTAGCGACAAACAATTTTTTCTGTCCGTTATTACGGCCGTCCCGATACGTGCACTATATATTGAGTCGAGATTTTTATCCAATGCATTGGTCGGACACGCCTTTATACAAGGCATATCTTCACACAAGTAACATGGTTTATCGCGGAATTCAAAGTACGGTGTGCCCATATTCATTCCGTCGGTTATTCCACCGGACTTCAATGAATTGTAAGGACATGCTTGAACACATTTATCACATCCAATACATTCTGTACGGAAAGATTCTTCATTCAAAGCGCCCGGCGGGCGGAAGTAGTTCCTTCCACCCGACCCGGTTACTTTATTAACTAACAATCCAAAGGATGAACCAATAAATGTAATTGCAGCAGATTTTACTATGAATTCCCTTCGTTTCATCCGCTATACTTTTTCTATTTTAACTGCACATTTTTTATAATCCGGCTCCTTCGAGATTGGATCGTATTGATCCAAAGTAATCTTATTGACAAGCCTGGATTCATCAAAGAATGGAATAAAGACGTTCCCTTTATTGGGAACGCTTCTTCCATTTATATCGGCATAAAACTCAACGCTTCCCCTACGCGAAGTTACTCTAACTTTATCGCCTCGTTTTATACCTAATCTTTTAGCATCTTCGGGATTGATATTGACCACAGCTCTCGGTACAGCTCTTCTCAATTCGGGAACTCTCATTGTCATTGTACCGGTATGCCAATGTTCCAACATTCTACCTGTACAGAGCCAGAATGGATATTCTTTATCCGGTTTTTCTGCCGGTGGTTCATATGGCACAGCCAAAATTGTTGCTCTGTAATTGTTTTTCTTTGCTTTATAGAATGCGATCTTTGTTTTCTTATCCTTATGTTCTTCCAAGAATTTTGCAGCATAAGGATCGTAATCTGCGTTGTATCTCCATTTAACAGAGACAGCATTTGATTTTGTGTTTTTTACCTTATTCCATACTGGAGCAAAGTCGTAATGTCCGTTTTCTTTTTTATCTTTCAATACATAAGGCCAAACAACACCGTGTTCTTTCCTTAATACATCATAGGGAGCTAAGTCTTTTCCTCTTCCGAGTGAAAAACTTCTATATTCTTCCCACAAGTCTCTGTAAAAGGTTTCTTCGGGATAATTATATATTATATCTGCCACGGTTTTATTACCTACTTTCAACCGTTTTGCAACTTCTCTCATCTGCCAAATTTCAGGCATTGCCTCACCCGGAGAATCAACAATTTTATTCCAATGCTGAGTTCTTCTTTCGGCGTTACCGTATGCGCCTTCTTTTTCAACCCACATGGAAGAGGGGAGTACAACATCCGCGACTTCAGTGGATTTTGTTGGATAAACATCGGAAACAATTATAAATACATCCTTTTCTTTTGCGGCTTTGGTATATCTGTTTAAGTTCGGCAATGTTTGGAATGGATTAGCAACTTGAACCCATAATAATTTAATCTTTCCGTTATCGATTGCACGGAACATTTCTATTGTATGAAGGCCGGGTTTTGGATTTATTTTTTCCACCGGAATTTTCCAGATTTCCGCGGCAATTTTACGGTGTTCCGGATTTTTGACCACCATGTCGGCCGGTAATCTGTGTACAAATGTTCCAACTTCCCTTGCGGTACCGCATGCACTTGGTTGACCTGTTAGGGAGAAGGGACCATTACCCGGTTTGGAAATCTTTCCGGTCAATAAGTGAATGTTATAAACAAGATGATTAATCCATGTTCCCCGTGTATGTTGATTGAAGCCCATTGTCCAATAGGAAACGACATTTCTTTTAGGATCGGAAATTAATTTGGCTGCTTCTTCAAGTTTATCTTCATCAACACCACTTAATTTCGATACATATTTCTTTGTGTACTTGCTAACGAATTTTTTGTATTCCTCAAAAGTAATTGGTGTCATTGCTCCGGCATTTTTAGGAATGTCGGCGCCGCCATCTTTCAATCCATAACCAATATTGGTTGTTCCTTTTTTGAATACAACGTTTTCTTTTACAAACTCTTCGTCGTAAAGTTTGTTTTGAATTATGTAATTGGCAAAATAGTTAGCAATTGCCAAATCTGTTTGGGGTTCAAAGCCGAGGAATAAATCAGCTTCTTGGCTTACTCTTGTGAACTGTGTCCCCAAATCGACAATTTTAACCTTATCCGGATTTTTCAATTTTGTATCCATAATGCGGGAGAATAATACGGGATGCATTTCAGCCATATTTGCACCCCAAGTAAAGAAGGTATCGGCATGTTCAATATCTTCGTAAGAGCCCATCGGTTCGTCCGATTGAAATGTTCTCATGAATGCAGCAACCGCACTTGCCATACACATTCTTGCATTGGGATCAATATGGTTAGATCCGACTCCGTTTTTTGCTACGAATCCCAGTCCGGCTTTCATAAATTTAACAGCTGCGTAACCTTCGAATATTGTCCATTGTCCTGATCCAAACATTGCAACTGCGTCGGATCCATCCTCTTTGAGAATTTTTTCATATTTGGAAGCAATTAAATCGAGTGCCTCATCCCAGGAAGATTCTACGAGTTTTCCATTCTTTCTGATTAATGGTTTTTTCAATCTGTCCTTACCATACATTATTTTGGCGAGGAAATACCCTTTGATGCAATTCAATCCTTTATTGGAAAAGCAGTCGGGATCACCTTTTGTAGCAACTAATTTTCCGTCTTTAGTTCCTACCAATACACCACAGCCCGTACCGCAAAAGCGGCATACAGATTTTTCCCAGGTAATACCCAGTTGATCCGTCTTCGCCGATGGCGACTTGCTTTTTTTACCAGTGCACGAATAAAGAGAAGCAATGGCAAGAGAAGCAGCGGTTGTTTTCAGAAAATTTCTTCTGTTTAATAATTCCATTTTCACTCCCTTATTAGTTGTTTAAAACTTCTTCTTCAAAAAAATGAGATATTATTTCCAAATCCTCAACAAATTGTAAACTACGGATTTGTTCGCAAATGTATGCAGAGTAATCGGTAGAATCTGCTTCTATAAGTGCAGCATATTTGTTTTCGTTCTTTTCAAGAAGCGTTACCTGAGGAAATTCATTGATTTTTCTT
>CAZULK010000098.1:0-9957 GCA_964621225.1 uncultured Melioribacteraceae bacterium
TTTTAATCAGACCCTCACCTCCTCTGAAAGTATTGACAAACCATTAATTTCGGTGTATATTTATGTGTCAAATTAAATATTAAGCCCTTTAATCTTATTTTTGAACAATAAGATGGGTTGAGATATGAGCGAGAGAGAACAACAATTACATATCAGAGAGAGATTCTTACAATACACATCCCCTTTTGGTCCGCAACCGGAGACACCGATGGCAAATCAGCCAACCTTTACTACCGGATACGATACACCTGCATACAATCCGGAAATACAACATGTAACTCAGACGGTTGTAAAGGATACTCCGGAAGAGGATTTAGCTGTTAAAGCAAAAAAAGAATTCGATGCAGTCAAAGCCGGCTTAATACTTCTGATTGCTCTTTTACTCAGCGGCGCTTTTATTATGTGGGCTTTATCCAGATTTATCGGATAAGAGTCATCTTTTTGACAATAGAAATTCCATTACCGGACAATTTATAAAAATAAATTCCGGAGGGAAAATTATTTGCTTCCCATTCCACCCTATGTATTCCCCTACTTAACAATTTTTCACTAATCAATTCTTCAATCTTTTGCCCAAGAACGTTGTAAATTGACAACGATACAATCATTTTCTCCGGAATTTGGAATGTAATTAATGTTGAAGGATTAAAAGGATTCGGATAATTCTGATTCAAACCGAACTTCAAATTGTTTTTTCCCCGGTCTGCAACATAAGTGGTCATATTCAATTGAATATCATCAATGTAAACATCACCGGTCAATCCACCACTTCCCAATTTTTCTATTTGAATTGCATTCAACTTTGCCGGTGTGAACCCCAATGACTGCGAATCAATACTGAAAAACTTCCAACCGGAAAAATCGAGTTTAACAAATTCGGTTTTGTGAATGTTTGAATTATTATCTGTGATGAAAAGATTCACACTGTTCTTGGAATAATCGCCGAAAATCCAAAACCCAAAATTAAGAGCACCAAAAATATTCATCGGTTCAGTTTTGAATGCCGTAATTGCAGCGGTGTCGGATAAAAATTTGTAACGGAGCAACATGGAATTTTGACCGCTGACCTTTCTTTTGGTTGAAGTATTAACGGAAGAATAATTCTTTTCATAATTATTGGAAAATTCCGGATTTGTGGAAATACTCCAATCGAATTGGGATTCAAAATCTTCTAAAATGAGTCCTTCGGGATAAATCTGATGCCCGACTGTAAAACTAATTGTCCGGTTTTCACCAAATTGAAGTCCTTCCGAATCGGCAATACCATTGTTTAAAATAATTCTATATTCAGTATCAACTGCCAATGGCTCAGCCGGTTCAAACTTAATCACTCCATCCGGATAACCGGTTTGGTCCACCAAAATATTCACGAATTTATCATCCGGATCTAGAAACATAATATTTCCGCTCAAACTGGAAGCATCAATTTCCCCGTCGAATTTCAGATAAATCATTACGGTTGGACTTACATCTGTTTCATTTTCCTTGGGATAATAATCAACGAGATTCAGTTTTTCCCTTGTACGGAAAGCGAAATTATAGCTTGAATCCAAATTCACATTAAAATAGCTTTTTGCAGCATTCGTTATTCCGTAAACATAATCTGTTGCGGGCATTAAATTTCCGTTGGGTGTAAATATCATTCTTTTATCGTCATTTTCCCATGAAAATGATCCTGAAACTTGTGGTAATGTGAAGAATGCATTCCTAGTACTGGTTCTGTCCATTCGAATATCAAAGTTGATTGTGATTGAGGATTTTAAGCTCACATTTTGCTCACCGTTGCCCGGTGATGATGACGTTACCGTTGGAGTATTCAAATTCGGTACAAGTTCTAAATACCTGTCGTAAAAATTTGTTCGGTTACCTTCAACCGAAACATTAAACGTATCCGGGAGAAAATTTTCCGCCTCAACAATCAGTTTGTAATTTCCGGGAGTTAAAGAATCGAAAAAATAAAATCCGTTGTTTTTATCATCACCAAAAAATTGAATATTATCCGGCAATAAAGTAACCACTGCATTATTTATCGGTTTCTTCGAATCATCCGTGCCGGAAAGGTAGAAATAGTCAACCGTTTCGAGAGGATTTCTCAAAATTCCCGCAATTATCCCCTTAGTTGAAGGAGCAAGTCCGAAATAATCCACAAGTGAACGAAGAATAGCCCAAGCTTCGTGCTTGCGATAGGAAGAATTCATCAATCTCCACGATTCCGGGATATAATCATGAAATGATCCTTCCGATAATGTCCCGGGCATATTTAGTGTACGAAGAACACCAAGATTGAACCCTAAAAATGAGTAATCTCCTCTTGAATAACTTGCAGTCGTACGATTGGCTTGATATACTTTTGTCTTCATTATATTTGACATCTGCAGCGCTTGAGGAAATTGTGCTGAGCCGTTTACTTCTTTGTAGAAGATTACCGTATAATTTGAATTTCCTTGAAAACCATTGGAATGAATCGAGTGGAAAAAATCAGCATCAAAATTATTCGCATCGGCATCAATAACTGAAAGCGGAAGATCATCTGCAGTCGTGTTTGTGGTTCTGCTTATTTTTACGGTTGCACCCATCGATTTTAACATCTCATAAAGATACAACCCTTTTTCCAAATTACTTTCCGATTCCCAAAATCCGGTTGCCGGAATATATCTGTCATCCGAATCGTGTCCGCCGTGACCCGGATTAATATAAATCCTTATTCCGCTAAAATCTTGTGCAGTTAATACGAATGGGAGGAGAAATATCAACAAATATTTTTTCATCATTCACCCCTTCCATTAAATATATCTGCCCTGTAAATATTTCCATCCAAATCATTGAAGTAAATTTGATCGCCCAATTTATTCCAGCAAGGATACATTTCAATTGTTTCACTTGTTTTTGATACTTCTATTTTCTTTCCCGTTGCAACTTCAATCATCACAATATCGGAAGAAATAATTCTATGTCCGTCGTCTTTGTCTGTCATATACACTATGAATTTACCGTCGGGTGACCATTTGGGATAATGAGCTTCTTTTCCCAAATGAATGAGCAATTTACCGTTCAAATCGAAAATAAAAGAACCTTTACTACCAAAAGTGAAAGCAATTTTTTTCTTATCCGGTGAAAGTTCCGGCCAAACATAAACACCCTCTCCTAAAGGTTCGAACAATTTTTTCGAATTACCTTCATGCAACCAAACCTTCGAATCCTCATTTGTAACAAAAATTTCATTCTGTTTCACTACCCAATTATTTCTTTCGGTAGTGTAGATAATTCCATCCTTCTCCGGGACTGGTAAAGAAATATATCTTTCACCTGTTTGAATAGTAGTGTTTTCCTTTGAATAAAAATTGAACTTCTTCAAAGAAAAATATTTCCTTCCCTGTTTAATTTCGTATGGGCGGTAGTAAATCTCATCATCACTAAAAACAGAACCGTAACCCGCTCCCCTTTCATCTGATATTTTCGCTATTTCGTTTTTAATTGTATTGTACAGATACAATCCCGAAAAATCTTCTTTAGTTAAAATTAGTAAGGAATCATTCACCACTTTAGGATAATAGTACCTTCCTTCTAATGGAATTTTTTCGATCTTTACATTCTGTGCAATCAAAGTAACAGAACATAACACTAATAAAATAAATTTCATTCGCCCCTCTTAAATTCTTTAATCTCAACTGAGCCGTTAATATTAACAACAATCACCTTTGTTTCATCATCCGACCATTCAATAGCAACTCCGTTTTCTATTCGATCGATCTCATTAACTTTATCATTAGAGATCAAATAAACAATTATATCGGAATTGATTAATTTTTGACCATCATACTTCTCTTTGATTCCGGCAATAAAATCCCCGGAAGGTGAAAACTGTGGTTTTAATAAATGATCAAGCTGAAAATGATTTTCACCTAAAATTAAATTTGTACCTTCTTTCTTTTTATAATAGACCAATGAATTACCCCTTTTGTCTGCCCAAATCACGGAATCAGTAAACTCTGAAACATCATTTGCATTCATTTTATCTTTAAGAAACAACTTCCCGTCGATAACAAAGCAGTATTCTTCGGGCAATTCCGTTTCCCAATCGTTAAAATTATTATTGAATATTCTGCATGCACCATTTTGCCTTACAACAATTTTATCCCCCGATTTCTTCAATCCGGCTAAAATTCTTGCTTTGTCGATTAAATCGAATTCAACGGAATCCTTAATTGTATATACTTTTAAGGAGGATGATTTGATAGGCGTATACCTTTCAGTAATGAACAAAACATAGCCATCCGAGAACAAAAACTCCTTTACATTTGTGGCAATTATTTTGGATTTTTGATTTTCCAACTCGATTAAATGTAAATCCCTTTTTTCATCAAGTGCTGCAAGAAATTTCCCGTCTAAGGATAACTTTGCCTGAACAAATTTTGTCCCCTCAATTTTGATAGTATTCCCCGCAATTGGCAACGATTCATTTGACTTATCGGGACCGGAACATGCAATTATCAATAAAACAAATAAGTATAAAACATTCCTCATTTTTTCTTGAATCTCACTCTTTCGGTTTTATGTTTTTCCGTTGAATCCCTTTGGAATTCCTCTTTATCTCTCTGATGAGCCGATTTATAGCCTTCCGGTTCTTCTGTAACAATGGAATCTTTTTTAATTTCTTTATTTTCGCTCTGCTTATTTTCGGAACCGCAAGCTATAAATAATAACACCGCACAGACAATTAAATATTTTCTCATTTTAATAACATCATTTTTTTTGATTGAATAAATTTATCACCATCGTTCGTATTGATAATCACACGATATACATACATACCGGAGGATACTTTTACTCCATTATTGTTATTTCCATTCCACTCAACAGAATGATAACCGGAAGCAAGCGATGCGAAACTTTGCTTCCACACAATTTGACCCAATGAATTATAAATATTTAATTCACCCGTTCCAGAATACGGAGTGTAAAATTTTATGATTGTATTCGGATTAAAGGGATTCGGATAATTTTGATAAAGGACAAATTCAGCAGGATAATTGCCCGATTCATTCACATCAACAACTGTATCGAACCAGTTCAAAATTTTGGCCATTAAATCAATTCTTTTCGATTCCGGGTAAACCGTTTCGAATGGGAAAGTAAAATAGAGCAAACTTCCGTTGGATTTCCCTTCGGGGAATTTACCGTGATAAGCTATTCCCGCCACACCTTTTGCAGCATTGACACCCTCGAATAACAATTCTTCCGTGGCTCCGTTGATTCCCCTTATTGCATCCGGCCAATCCACGTCGATGGTTCCGTGTGTTCCGTTGTCATAATTGATTGAACCCAAACCATCGAATATTCCGCCGGAAACGGGAACTGCTGTGTAATAACTGGAACTTGATCCATCCGGCGCATCGGAAACATATCTTGCTTTCAGATAATTAGCATAAAAATCCAAATCGTCCGGAGAAGAATATGAACTTCTTCCCAAGTCCCAACCTATCTCCGCCCCGCTAACAAATAAATTCCCTCCGTTATTCAAAAATGATTTAACACTGTCCTGTTCAAATTTATTGAATGTTTCGTCTGCGGTAGATTCATCGGCAAGTATCCAAATTACAGTTTTGTAATCCGATAAAGAAACTTTCCCCTTAAATACTGCATCATTAGTTGCCGAAGCAAAAGAGTACCCTGCATGACGAATGGGTTCTCCGTAAAAACGAATGAAATCAAAGGTATTGTTGGTATTAGATATTCTTTCAAAACCGTTAACTACTAATATTTCATTTTTTGAAGAATCTGCCGGAATTCCACCTAACACTTCGGTTACGTCGGATAGCCCGGATGCATTTTTTGCAGCTAATTTAAAATAGTAGACTGTGTTGTTATTCAACCCTTCTACAATCACATCATTCGAAACTACTTCAACCGTATCATCGAATGTTTTTCCATCAAGACTTAACATTATCAAAAACCTGGTAGCCCTCGAAGGGATATCAAATTTAATTCGTAAAGTTGAATCGGTATCCGCCAATACACGGAAGTTAAACGGCTTATCCGGAGGAGGAATAATTCCGCTTCCAAATTTATAATCTAACAAATTCCACAGCTCTTGTCTCTCTCCATCGTAACCCAAAGCCCACATTCCAACGCCGAGCAAATTTTTAGACTCAGCCAAATCATATTTCAATCCCAAGGAAGAATCGTCATCGTACCAAACCTGATTCCACTCCCCGTCGTACCATCTGTACCAAGGGACCTGATAGGTAGTATTCCACAACTTGCCGTAAACTTGAGATTGTGACTGTGCAACTCGGAATCTGGGAGAATTCACAAAATCCTTCACTTTCGATCCGGGGGATGATGATTCCGTTTTGAAGTATACACCAAAATATGGAATGCCAAGTATCAATTTATCCGGGTTGAACGCCACTACCGATTGATACTGTGAATTTATTGTATTGGTTATATTTATTGAACCTCCGGTTAACGGCGAGGACGGTCCCGAATTATCACTCCAACTGCCGAAATAATCGTAGCCCATTATAAATAAATAATCGCATGCATTGGCAAGGTTTAGAAAATTCCAATGTCCTCCCCAATTAACTGCCGGAGAGGCAAAGGATACTTCGGCATCGGGAAAATTTGAATGAACCGAATCGGATAACTCTTTCATAAAATCGACGATTTTACTGCCACGATCGGAGGTGTAAAGTCCCTCGAAATCAATATTTATTCCGTCTACATTGTAAGCATTTAGTTTGCCGAGAGCATTGTTAATGAAATTTCTTTTTGAATTAGAGTCCGTAATTATTTTCCGAATATCATCCTTATCGAAGTTGGTAATTGAAATGATGATTTTCACACCGTTGGAATGAGCTTCGTTTATTACATCAGTCCAAGGCCACTGAGCCGGATTTGAAATATTCCCACTGCTCGAAGCCGGAAAATCGAAACAGGCAATGTGGGTTAAAAGGTCATACCGGAAATATTTTTGACTTCCGTTCACATATTCCCAATCGGGGAAATAACCGAACACTTTTCTACTTACTTCCTTGGATTCTTTCCTCTGAAGAGGAATAATCGGGACATCCTTGTAGGGGCTTTCGGAAACAGAATTCTTATCCACACCATATTTTAACTTATCCAGGTAATGAATACCCGGATTTTCCTGAGCAAAAAGAGAAGATATAACTAGAAATGAAAATAAAATTGTGAAAAATCGAATCATTTAATCTCCCGGAAAACTGGTTCTAAATTTCTGAATATTAGACGCAAAATACAATGAATTTCCTCAAATTGTCGAATAAATTATTTTATGAAAAGCGACTAATGCTTTTCCATTCATTTAGTAAAATGAATTTTCAAAATTCTAATTGTTCATTATTGAATGAGAAAATCGATTTATCGTTTAAAATAAGAATCAAAATACTTGCTAAAATTGTAAAACATAACTTAATTGAATATTTTTCGGACATTAAACACCAAATTTATGACGAGGACAAAATGTTAAGCGAAAAAATTGAAAAAGGATTAAACGAACAGTTAAACAAAGAGCTATTTTCTTCCTATCTTTATTTATCGATGGCAGCATATTTGGAAAGAGCCGGATATGCGGGCATGGCAAATTGGATGAAAATCCAAAGCCAGGAAGAATATGATCACGCTCAAAAATTTTATGATTTTATTCTCCAAGCTGACGGAAAAGTAGTTTTGGCAGCAATTGAAAAACCCAAAACTGAATGGGATAATCCTCAGAACGTTTTCGAAGAAGCCAAAGAACACGAACAGTTTATCACTGATTCTATCAACAAATTAGCCGGATTAGCGACACAGGAAAACGATTTCGCAACTCTAAATTTCCTCAACTGGTTTATTACCGAGCAAGTTGAAGAAGTGGCTACAGTTTCGGCAATTATTGACCAATTCAAAATGATTGGCGATAATACAAGCGCTATGTTCATGCTGGACAGAGAATTGGGACAAAGACAACCCGCTCAGCCGGCTCAATAAATTTTTACATTAATGTTTCCTTATTTTGTAAAAATAACTATATTTGAAATCTTGAATTTTAAAGAATAGTATAATTGGAGTAGATGAAATGGCGAGAAGATGTCAAGTG
Organism: uncultured Melioribacteraceae bacterium; assembly: GCA_964621225.1. Taxonomy (GTDB): domain Bacteria; phylum Bacteroidota; class Ignavibacteria; order Ignavibacteriales; family Melioribacteraceae; genus CAYNUJ01. The sequence goes on from CAZULK010000098.1 coordinate 8,102, forward strand.
ACCGGAGTTGGACCAAAAAGCGGAAGTTCAATTTCTCACGCCCATAACAAAACTAAAAGAAGATTTTTACCTAATCTTCAGAAAAAAAGAATTTGGGTGAAAGAATTGAATCGTTTCGTTACTGTTAAATTAAGCACAAGAGCTTTGCGCACTATTTCAAAGAACGGAACCGCGGAATTAGCTCAAATGATAAGAGACAAAAAAATTAAAGTATCATAAATTTTTAGCCCGACTTAGTCGGGCTTTTTTATTTCTCCCCCTCTTTCTTTAATTCTCATTATTCAATAACTTTAACTCCTAAAAAATAGGAGTTCTGTTTTGCTGAAATATTTTACCCTTTTGCTTATCTTGTTTTCAACAATCAACTCACAAACAATCGATGAACTTAAACCATATCATTCAATAGCCGATTCAATAATTAAAAAAGCCCTCACAGAACGGAAAGGCTATAAACTGTTGAGTGAACTGAAAGGTTTCGGACCAAGATTGAGCGGTTCCGAGGGGAATTACAAATCCATCGAATGGGCTGTTCAAAGAATGAAAGACCTGGGAATGGATACCGTTTGGCTTCAGGAATGCAGTGTTCCTCATTGGGTCCGGGGAGATGTGGAAGAGTTAAAAATAATTGCCGACGGCGATCTGAACAGGACATTCACCATAGCCGCATTAGGCGGAAGCATTGGAACACCCGCAGAAGGAATACGGGCAAATGTGATTGAAGTAGGATCCTTCGAAGAATTGGATTCACTCAAAGAAAAAGTAAAAGATAAAATTGTTTTCTACAATCATTATTTTGATCAATCGGAAGTACATACATTCAGAGCTTACGGAAAGGCTGTAAAGTATCGTGTATTTGGAGCTAGCAGAGCAGCCAAATACGGAGCGAAAGCGGTAATAATACGCTCGGTAGGTTCCGCAAAAGATAATATTCCGCATACCGGAGTTATGCATTATGATACAAATTATGCAAAAATTCCGGCTGTTGCTCTCCCCCACCTCGATGCCGATTATTTGAGCAATACCATTAAAATGAATGAAGATTTGCTGCTTGAGCTTAAGCTTTCTTGCAAAAATTTACCGGACACTCTTGGATACAATGTAATCGGGGAAATACGCGGATCTGAATTCCCAAATCAAATTATTGTTGTAGGTGGTCATTTTGATAGCTGGGATAAAGGAATCGGAATGCACGACGACGGCGGGCCTTGCATTCAAACCATGGAAGCATTGTATCTGATCAAAGAAATGGGGATTAAACCCAAAAGAACTTTACGATGCGTTCTATTTGCAAACGAAGAAAACGGTGGACGTGGAGGAAAAGCTTATGCCAAATATGCAGAAATGGATTCTGCAAATATTCACTTGGCTGCATTGGAATCGGACAGAGGCGTATTCACCCCAAGGGGTTTTTCCGTAACTGCTGATTCTGCAACTATTGCGAACATGCAAGCATGGTTGCCTATTTTGAATAAATCTCTAATTGATTGGATCCGCCCGGGCGGAAGCGGCGCAGACGTTGGTAAGATAAAAAATGTGAAAGCAAAAATCGGATATGTGCCCGATTCACAAAGATATATGGATCTTCATCATTCCGATAATGACGTATTTGAAGCAGTTCATCCGAGGGAAATGGAATTAGGTTCCGCTGCAATTGCGATATTAACTCTATTGATAAGTGAATTCGGAATATAAAAAAAGGGAAACCGGATTGAACCGATTTCCCTTCTAGCACGAGTGCCTATGGGAATTTATTTATCGTCGTCAACTACTTCATAGCTGGCGTCTTGTACATCCCCGTCATCTTTTTTATCAGTTTCAGCCGATTGTTGTTGACCGGCTTCGGCTCCGGGCTGAGG